>JASFGC010000005.1:0-32808 GCA_050123975.1 Syntrophobacterales bacterium
TTCGGATGTACATAGAAATGCTGGAGCAAGGAATCGCCCGCGACCAAGAACGGGAGCAAGAGTATTTCAGGATTTTGGGATCCGAGAGCTCACGCTTATCCCGTTTGATAAACAACGTCTTGGAATATTCCAAACTGGAGAAAAAACAGGTACACCTCGACCTGCAGCTAGGCACTCTTCAGGAGGTGATCCAGGAAGTCAAAGAGGTCATGCAGGAAAAGCTCGTTCAGGAAAAATTCGACCTGAAGGTGGACAGAGAGGAAGTCCCACCTTTCAAATACGACCGGGAAGCTATGATTCAGGTTCTTATCAACTTGATTGATAACAGCATGAAATTCGGCAGGTCATCGCCAACCCGTCGAATTACCCTCAAGATCTGGCCCGAGGGAGATACGGTGAAGATCTCCGTGTCCGATACCGGACCGGGTATCCCTGATTCTGGATTAAAGAAAATATTTGAAGATTTCTACCGGGTGGACAGCGACCTGACACGAACCACCGGAGGCACTGGTATAGGGTTGGCCCTGGTTAAAAAGCTTATCAATGCAATGGGGGGCGCGGTCGCGGCCAAAAACAACGACGGTCCCGGATGTACGATCACGATTACCATGCCAGCGTAGTACGCAGAACGCTCTGGGTACTCTGAGGAAACCTGATTGAAAATTTACCACAGAGGCACAGAGTACACAGAGGATGTTGTTTTTTCCCTGGCCGGGAGACGACGGCCAGGGAAAAGAGCCTCCGCCTGCGGCGAAAGCTCTTTAGCCTGTCTCCAATCTTTGACATGAAGCCAACAGTGTACTAGATCGTGCCCGAAGGGCTGCGATCTTTTGCCCGATCGCGGTCTCCCGATCGGGCAAAAAAAATCTCCCTCTGTGCTCTCCGTGTCTCCGTGGTTAGTTAAAGCATATATCGAACATAGTGCCTACTCACTGCCTTCGGGAGCTACGATCTTGACCTTCATTTCCACTCTCTCATTGGGATTATCTCTACTGTCTCTGGGTTGAGCGACAATTTCGTCCACCACATCCATTCCCTCGGTTACCTCGCCAAAAACAGTGTACTGACCATCCAGGAAGGCTGCATCAGCAACGCAGATAAAAAATTGTGAGCCTGCACTGTCTGGGTGCGCTGCTCTCGCCATTGAGAGGGTGCCCCTTTTGTGGGGAAGCTTACTGAACTCTGCTTCTAGCGTATACCCTGGCCCACCTGTTCCATGCTGTGATCTGTCCTCGCTTTTTGAATGAGGGTCGCCCCCTTGGATGACAAATCCAGGGACTACCCTGTGAAAAGTGGTATTATCGTAGAAGCCACTACTGGCCAGATCTATAAAGCTTTTCACATGCTTTGGGGCAACCTCAGGGAAAAACTTCAGGGTGATTTCACCAAATTTTGTCTCTAATACAGCCGTTGTTTGCTTCATGCGCTCAATCTCCTGTTTGTTGAAGGTTCTGGGTCTGCTTTTCTCTGAAATAGCTGGTGAGACATGTGTCAAGAGAACAAATACTAAACCCATAAATGTAAAAAATCTAACATTCATGCTAAGGCCTCCCGTGGTCACTGAGTCAAGGCATTATTTTCTCAGCTATCATTTTACTTCGTGATTCTTCGTGTTCTTGGCGGACAGAAATAATTACAAAGAAAAAAGGCTCCGGTAACGGGAGCCTTGTTCTTACAATGGAGCGGGAAACGGGATTTGAACCCGCGACTTCAACCTTGGCAAGGTTGCACTCTACCCCTGAGTTATTCCCGCCCAAGTCCTAACTAGCTTAACAAAGATCGGTCAATTGTCAAGACTAAACTGGCATAGCGCCAAGCGCAAAGCGCATAGCGTTAAGGACTATTATTGAAGTTTCACGCTATGCGCTATGCGCTTGGCGCGTGGCGCAGTCCCCACTCAATCTGAGTGGGACTGATCGGTGTCGTCCTCTTCCAGGACGTGCCAGAAGTTGCGAAAATAATTAAATCCCGACCAGAGTGTTATTATGACAGCCAGCCACAAGAAAAACATGCCAACCCAGTGGAAATTGACATCATAGTACTCGTAGTGCAGCAGCAAGCCGAGAATCGCCACAGTCTGGAACACCATCTTCTGTTTACCAAGATGGTCGGCACTAATCACCTCTCCTTCCGAGACAGCCACGGAGCGCAGTCCCATGATTGCCAGCTCTCTCCCAATGATCACCACCACCATCCACGCCGGTACCCGACCGAGAGGAATCAACATGATGAGAGCCGCAGACACTATGAGCTTGTCGGCCAGGGGATCAAGAAATTGGCCAAAAGTCGTGACCAACTGGTGACGCCGCGCCACAAAGCCATCCAAGAGATCAGAAATAGAGGCCAGAGCAAACGTCAGAGCAGCTAAGAAACTGGTAGTTTTGTGTGGAAAAAACAGCAAGACCACAAGCAGCGGGATACATCCAATCCTGAAAAAACTCAAGGTGTTCGGGAGATTAAAGATAGACTTTTTTCCTTTGTGTGTCATGTTTCTAACCGTGCAGTAGTAAGGTTTTAACCTAGCGCGCGAGGCAAAATAGCCAAGGTATAGGAGTATACTATCAGGAAGCTGAAAAGATGTCAGGGTCAACCCTAATGTTCTATACCCACGCCGAGGAAAAACGCGTCAGAGTGTGCCAAATGTGAGCGCGCACAGGCTGGGACAGGATGAACAGTACTTGTCGTACGTGAGATCCTGGCCTAGGCGAGCACGCTCGCAGTTGGCGCGCTATCACGCGAGCGCAGCGATTTTTTACCGGTTCGGGTATACAACATTAGGGTTTTTGCTGCTGATTGAGACTGAATTCGTCCCAGTACCGTAGAACCCGATCGACAAATGTTCTGGTCTCTTTATAGGGTGGAATTCTGCCGTATCTTCGTACGGCGTTCTCGCCGGCATTGTACGCTGCCAGAGCCAGCGGCACATTATTCTGAAAGTTGTTCAACTGCCTTTTCAAATACCGCACACCTGCGTTGATGTTTTCATGTGGATCAAAGGAATTCTTGACCGCTAGATCTTTTGCAGTCTCGGGCATTAACTGCATCAAGCCCTGGGCTCCCTTTTTTGAGACCGCATTCTTATCAAAGTCAGATTCAGCCCTAATCACCGCTTTCACCAAGGAATTGTCAACGCCATGTTTGCGAGCGGCCCGGATTATGATCCTGTCATAACGATCGAAGTAGGCTCTGTAGTCTAGATTGGTCTCGCTGATGTAGAGTCGAAATCTGTAATGCGTTGGGACGTTGGAGAAGTGAATTACTCCGTCTTCATCCACATACCGGTAAATATCTGCCAGAGCTGGCTGGGCAATGGCACCGAGCAACCCCACCAGCAGCAGAACTGGTATCCAAGCCCGTCTAAACAGCCAATCCATGCAGTTAGCCATCGATCCTTCTTTTTCCTGCTGTAAGCTTCAGTTCTCGATCAGGAAGATTCCACCCGTTTCCAGTCGTCCAGAAATTGTTTCATACCAATGTCGGTTAGTGGATGCTTTACCAGCTGTCCGATCACCTTGAAGGGGATGGTGGCCACGTCGGCCCCCATTTGCGCCGCCTCAAGCACATGTAGCGGATTTCTGATGCTGGCTACCAGTACCTCGGTTTCGAATATGTAGTTCTGGTAGATTTCCAGAATCTGAGCTACCAGCTCCATCCCGGTCTGGGAGATATCATCCAACCGCCCGACGAAGGGGCTCACAAAGGTAGCACCCGCCTTGGCTGCTAGCAGTGCCTGCAGTGGAGAAAAAACCAGAGTGACATTCGTCTTGATGGACTCAGCGGTCAACTGACGTGTGGCTTTGAGCCCGTCGCTGATCATTGGAATCTTCACCACCACATGCTCATGAATCTTGGCAAGCTCTCTGGCCTCTTTGACCATGCCATCTGCATCGATGCTCACGACTTCAGCACTCACCGGCCCCTGGACAACCTCACAAATTTCATGAATAAGTTTCTTGAAGTCTTCTCTATTCTTACAGCCTTCCTTGGCCACCAGTGAGGGGTTCGTCGTCACTCCATCGATCATACCCAGCTCTTTGGCCTCCCTAATCTCATCGAGATTCGCAGTATCAATGAAAAACTTCATTCACAACCTCCTCTTCCAGCATTTCGATTGCCCAGGTCCAAGTGAAGACCAGGAAAATATTCCAATATCCCTTTTATTGCACTGGACCAGCCCCCCGATTCCTGCTCTCTGAGGAGTTACCGCGCTCGAGGCCTCTAGGATGTTCCAATGCAATTATTATTCCCCCTGTAGGATAGAGGTGAGATCTGGTCAGAATTCGCACATCTTTAGATTGCGACATCTTTTTCCGCTCTTAAGGAATCTTTTAATCGACGTGGTCTGAGTGCTCCAGAAGGAATTGTTTTCTACAGCTCTCACTGCAGAAATGGTAGGTATTGCCTGCGACTCGAGCGTCAACTCCCTGGGCTGGGAGAATGTAGGCGCCACATTGAGGGTCTTGGACCAACTCTGCGGTGCTCTTGTCAGCAGGAACCTCTTGCCTGTTGGGAACACTCACACCTTTTATCAAACCACCCAGCAGCTTGTAAACCACAATGACAAGAAAAACGAAGATAGCAAGACGTATCATCAGCTAACAACTACCTCCACCCGCTGATGGCCGTCTTCCAGGTTATCCAGAAGTTCGGCGACGGTTTTTTCAAGGCAAGGATGGCGGAGGTCAGGTGCAATTTCATTGAGGGGTTCCAAAACGAAGCGCCGCTCATGGAGAAGTGGATGGGGAACTGATAGGTCCGGCATATCGATTATCAAGTTGTCAAAAAACAAAAGGTCAAGGTCAATGGATCGGGGTCCCCATTTGAGAGTGCGAATTCTCCCAAACGTGTCCTCGATGATCAGCATCTGGCGCAAGAGCCAATGGGCGTCTTTCCCTGTCTCCAGCAAGACAACTCCGTTAATAAAGGCAGGTTGCTCCACCAGCCCCACCGGAGTCGTCTCATAGAATGACGAAGTTTGTAGCACCCTGCACGTTGGCAGAGCCGCTAGAGCATCAATGGCGTTTCGGCAACTTCCCAATCGATTTCCAAGATTTGAACCCAAGCCAATGTAAGCGTGATGTGTTTTCATAGCTAACAGCTGTCAGCTATCAGCTATCAGCTGTGATCAGCAAATTGATTGCTGAAGGCTGACCGCTGATCGCTGATCACTCTTTATTTCAGACCTAGCACATTTTGCATGTCGTAGAGACCGGGGGCTTGGTTCACCACCCACATTGCTGCTTTCACTCCACCCCGGGCGAAGTTATCCCGGCTATGGGCTCTGTGCGTCAGTTCGAGCCGTTCACCCACTCCAGCAAAAAGTACGGTGTGTTCCCCGACGATATCACCACCGCGAATTGTCTGAATACCGATTTCCTCTGGTCGCCGCTCGCCGATCAGACCGTGCCTTTCGTACACGCCCACTTTCTCGAGCTCTCGACCCAATGCACCCGCTAAATTCTGGGCCAGCTTTACCGCCGTTCCGCTCGGAGCATCCTTTTTGTGATGATGGTGGGCCTCTATGATCTCGACATCAAATCCGTCACCCAAAGCCCTGGCCATATCTTCCACCAGCTTGAACATCAGATTTACGCCCATGCTCATGTTGGGCGCCTGAACACACGGTATCTCACGAGCCAATGTCCCTATGGTCTCCATGTCTTCAGCCGTGAAGCCAGTGGTGCCGATAACCATGGGTTTCTTTGCTGCCGCCGCTAGACGAAGGTGTTCCACTGATGCCTCGTGGTGAGTAAAGTCAACTATCACATCCCCCGACTCAAGAACTGAATTCAGGTCGGATGCGACCTTCATCCCCATTGACCCCAGTCCCACCACTTCACCAACGTCGGAGCCCACTGACGAGTGGTCGGCCTTCTCAAAGGCGGCCGCAAGAGAAATTCCCTCTGTGGCCTCAATGGTGTGAATAATGCGGCCACCCATCCTCCCCGCTGCTCCTGCAACAATGGCTTTGACCATGGCTATCACTCTCCCCTCCGCGCTCAGCGCTCAGCGCAAAGCACGCTTGCCGCTCCTTGCAGTATGCAGTAAGCATGAGGCAACAAACGTACAACCTGTCCTTTCTGCGTGGTGCATAGTGCCTAGTTCTTGGTCTTACGCTTTGCGCTCTGCACGCTGTGCGCTGCCTTCTGCCATAGGCAGACTATAATACACCGTAGGCCTCGAGTTGTTTGCGCAGCTTGCCCAGATTGGCCTCCGACATGGGAGCCAGAGGTAGGCGCACTTCCGCAGAAGAAATTTTGCCCATCATCGCCAGGGCTGCCTTTATCGGTGCCGGATTGGTCTCTATAAACATGGAATGGCAGAGAGGAAGAAGGCGATAGTAGAGCTCACGGGCTTTGTCAAAATCTCCGGCCAAGAGCTGATCGCACAGGTCAGCCATGTCTCGCGGCACAATGTTGGCCACAACACAAATGACCCCCTTGCCGCCCACAGACATGAGCGGATAGGTAAGGAAGTCCTCACCGGAGAGAACCGTAAGTTCATCACCACAGAGCCGAATGATCTCGGTGATCTGTTTCATGGACCCGCTCGCCTCTTTGACCCCAACGATATTTTTCATCTCTGCAAGTCGAGCAAAGGTCTCCGGTTCGATGTTGCTGGCCGTTCGCCCAGGGATATTGTAAATGATGATGGGAATATCAACCTCTTCAGCCACCTTCTTGTAGTGCTGATATATCCCTTCCTGGGTGGGCTTGTTGTAGTACGGGCTGATCATCAATACCCCGTCTGCTCCAACCTTCTTAGCGTGAGCCGTGAGTGCTACGGCCTCTGCGGTGTTGTTGGAACCGGTCCCGGCGACGACTGGTACCCGGCTTTTTACCTGATCCACCGCTATCTCAACTACGCGCTCGTGCTCAGCGTGCGAGAGGGTGGCCGACTCGCCGGTGGTACCACACGGCACCATACCATGGACACCGTTCTCGAGATGAAACTCGATTAGCTGCCGCAGGCCCTCCTCGTCCACTGCACCATTCTTAAAGGGAGTGACAACAGCTGGCAATACTCCGGTAAACATGACAACCTCCTTCTCTATTTGTATGCTAGTTGTTAGAAAGTGGTCGCTAAATTGAGGAACAAAAAAATAAAGACTTTACAGATTCCCAAATCCGCGTTTCGAATTTGAGAAACCGAACTGGAAATGGTAAATCTTAAGATGTATTTGGAAAATGCTACAATGAGCGCCAAAACCGTAGTCCGCCGGAGGCGGACGGGGTTAGCGAGCGAATTACAGTGAAATGGAATCACTTCCTTACATCTCGAATCCGCCGCAGGCGGACTGCAGAAAACTTCAATTACTGAAAAAAGGGGTTGAAAAGCTGAATTTTACCCGGTCTCTTCCCACAGTCGGCCCTGGTAAATTACCGTGGCCTCTCCTTCCATATATACCTTTTCTGGCAGTTCTCCGCCAGCATCAAAATAAATGGTAAGAGTCTCGCCGCTTCTGGTATGTACATCAACTGGTGCTTCCACTATGCCCTCGACAGCACCAACTATAGCCACGGCAGTAGCCCCCGTGCCACAGGCGAGGGTCTCGTCTTCCACCCCCCGTTCATATGTCCGGATTGCCATGGCCCTCTTCCCCAGCAAGGCAACGAAATTAACATTGGTACCTGCGGGGGCGAAGTGGGAGTGATAGCGGACCTTCCGCCCCAGCCCCACCACGTCATGATTTTCTAGGTCCTCAGGATTGTCCAGAACAAAAATCGTATGGGGCACCCCGGTGTTGATGAAGTGGCCGGTTACCCTGCGACCGTTCAGTTCAAGTTCCTGATTCAGTCGCAAATCGTAAGGTGCTGTCATCTGCAGTTTCACTCGGCTACCCGAGACTTCGGCATTAATGATTCCGGCCAGGGTTCTGAAGGCGAGATTGGGACCACAAATGCCGAGCATGTGGGCAAGCCTTGCCACGCAGCGTCCACCGTTGCCACACATCTCCGCACTGCTACCGTCGGCGTTGAAAAACCGCCAGCTGAAGTCCACCTCCTGGTCATTCTCAATGAGAATGAGACCATCCGCTCCCACCGAGACTTTCCGTCTACAAAGGCTGCGAGCTAGTTCGGGAGCTGTTTTTGCTGCTATTGTTTTGCTGCGGTTGTCGACGAGGATGAAGTCGTTGCCACTGCCACTCATCTTATAGAATTCAATTGATGCACTCATCGAGACTCATCTTATTCGGTCGGGAGGAATAGGCTAATCTAATTGTTTCACCACAAAAGCACATACCAAAGTTTAAATCCGAAATCCGAATATCGAAACTGGGAACCCGCCCGAAGGGTGGGACTCCGGAGGAGAAATCCTAAACAAATTCGAATTTCAAAAATCCAAATGACCGAAACAACCGACAATTCTCTGTGAGTAGTTTTGTTTTGAACATTTGAGAATTCAAATTTTGAATTTGTTTCGTGCTTCGGATTTCGTATTTCGAATTTGCTTGAGGACTCTCTGTGCCCTCAGCTTCGCCTTAATTAAATTCTTCTTGAAGCTGTTCTCCTTTCTAGCCATGGACCAGAAAGTCGGGTAATCGCTCGCCCCTCACCAAGTCTTCATACGTTTCCCGGGAGCGAATCACCTTGAAACGAGCACCCCGGACCAGGACCTCCGGGGATCTGGGCCTGGAGTTGTAGTTGGAGGACATGGTAAAACCATAGGCACCGGCACTCATTACAGCCAGCAATTCCCCCTGCTCGACTCGAGGTAGGCTGCGCTCGCGTGCGAGAAAATCACCAGTTTCGCAGATAGGCCCCACCACATCTGCTCGAAGCTCTGGTCGTTCGCTGTCCACCACCGGCTGCACGTGGTGATAGGAATCATACAGGCTGGGGCGAATCAGGTCATTCATGCCGGCATCGACTACAACGAAGTTCTTGATCGGTCCTGCCTTGGTGTAAAGGACCCTCGTCACCAGAATCCCAGCGTTTCCCACGATAACGCGGCCCGGTTCAAAAATCAAGCCGCAATCAAGGCCTTCCACCTCCTGTAGAAGCGCCCTGGCGTACTCGGTTGGATGAGGCGGGTCCTCCTCTGAGTAGGTGATGCCCAGACCTCCGCCCAGGTCAAGATACTTGACGCGTATGCCTTCCTTCCGAAGTGATTCGATGAGCAATTTCAAACGTTTGAGAGTGTCCAAAAAAGGAGACACCTCCGTAAGCTGTGAGCCAATATGGCAGCCAACTCCCACTATGTCCAAGTTGGACATCTCCCTGGCCTGAGCATACATAGATTCCGCGATCTCAAGATCGATACCGAACTTGTTCTCTTTCAAACCGGTGGAGATATACGGATGTGTACGAGCGTCCACATCCGGATTGACCCGAATAGCCATAGGAGCCTGACGACCCAGACGGGCGGCGCACTCGTTCAACGCCAGCATTTCTTGGGGCGATTCCAGGTTGAACATCAAAATATCCGTTTCCAGTGCATACATGATTTCCTCAGTGGTCTTGCCCACCCCTGAAAAAACAATCTTCTCTGCGGGCACCCCGGCCTTCAGGGCCCGGTAGAGTTCCCCGCCGGAAACGATGTCCATTCCGGATCCCAGGGATGCAAACAAACTGAGTATGGCGATGTTGGAGCAGGATTTAACAGAAAAGCAGGTAAGATGATCAACGTCGGCGAAAGCTTCGTCGAAGGCATTGAAGTGTCGGGTGAGAGTGGCGTGGCTGTAACAATAAAAAGGGGTCCCCACCTCCTCGGCAATAGTTTCAATTGAGACGTCTTCGCACTGGAGTGTACCGTTGTGATATTCGAAATGGTGCATGTCCTATCCTTGTATGATTTATGATTGCAGATTGAGGTATTAAGTTCCTCAATCTTAAATCTGCATTCTACAATCTAAAATCTCCGGGCCCCAGTGCGCTGAACAAACTACCGCCTGAAAATAAGTTGTGAAATACCCCCCTTCGGGGTGGCTCGAAGCCCTTAGACCGGGCCCGGACCCTCTATTCCGCCAACACCATGGCCTCGTTGGATTCCGGACCAGGACGATCCCGCTTGTCGAAAGGAACAACCTGGTAATAAAACCGGCCCTTGCCCTCAATATAGGGATCAACCACCTGATACTGGAGCTTTCCTGTTTTGAACTTGATGCTGGTTATCAGCTCAAAATCACGAGTACAGCCAGGACAATCGCTTGCTTCCGGCCGGGGCTTGCTGCGATAGACATTGAATCCTTTGATGTCTTCATCAGCCTTTGCTACCGTCCAGGTGAGCCGTACGCCACTAGCTTCAACAACCGCACGCAAATCTTTCACCTCGGGTAGTTCCTTTTTTAGAGGCGGTTGAGGTGGTGCCTTCTTGCCGCAAGCCCCGAGCAGGAACCCGAAAAAAAGCAGGAGAACGATTACTTCTGCGCGCGGCCACAACCTCATCATCTATTCAGTTCTTCCTCGGCAACGCTGACGGCTTGCCGAACTTGCTGCAGCGAAGTTCCCCCGACTGAATTGCGGCTGTCCACAGAATGTTTCAGGTCGAGCACCGTATAAATTTTTTCATCGATCACTTTGCTGAATCCCCTCAAATCTTCTAGAGTCAAGCTCTCCAGCTCCTTGCCCTCCTCCAGACAATACCGAACTATCTTGCCCACGGTTTGGTGAGCCAGCCGGAACGGCACTCCCTTCAACACCAGGTACTCCGCTACATCGGTGGCCAGTGTGTAGCCCGCAGCAGCCATCTCTTCCATACGCTCTTTGTTTACCCTGACGTGTTCCCAGAGTTTGGCGGAGATTATCAGACTCTGCCGTAGGGTATCGATAGTGTCAAAAAGCGGTTCCTTATCCTCCTGTAAATCTCGGTTGTACGCCAGGGGCAACCCCTTCATCATGGTCAGTAAGCTCATCAGATGGCCGTACACCCTGCCGCTCTTTCCCCGTACCAGCTCGGCGACATCAGGGTTTTTTTTCTGTGGCATAATGGACGAACCCGTACAGAAGGCCTCCGACAGTTCCACATAGCCGAATTCGATTGAACTCCAGAGAATGAGTTCTTCGCACATGCGGCTCAAATGCATCATAATGAGGGCGGCGGCAGCAACGAATTCGATAATGAAATCTCGATCACTGACGGCATCGATACTGTTACGGCTAAGTGCCGGGAAATCGAGTAATCCAGCAGTAATATTACTGTCGATGGGTAGAGAAGTTCCGGCAAGTGCACCGCTACCCAGTGGAGAGATGTTGGTCCGCTCCAGACAACCGGCCAGCCGCTGCCGGTCACGTTTGAACATCTCATAATAGGCCATGAGATGATGCGAAAAAAGCACTGGCTGGGCGTGCTGCAAATGGGTGAATCCGGCCATGATTACCCCTAAATTGGCCTTGGCCAGTTTAACCAGGTTACCCTGCAAGACCTTCAGATCTTCTTCAGTACCCTTGATTTCGTCCCTGAGAAAGAGGCGCATATCAACTGCCACCTGATCATTGCGACTGCGTCCGGTATGGAGCTTGCCTCCAACCTCACCCACCTTCTCCATGAGACGTCGCTCAATGGCCATGTGTACGTCTTCCTGGCTGTCGTCGAAAATGAAAGACCCATGTTCGATCTCTCGCAGGATTTCGCTTAGCCCCTGAATCACGGTATCTGCTTCTTCAGCGCTCAGCAGGCCCTGCTGAGCTAGCATCCGACAGTGGGCCATGCTAGCCTCAATGTCATAACGGTACAGCCGCTGATCAAAGCGGATGGACGCAGTAAAGCTTTCAACCATCTGGTTGGTTGCTTCCCGAAACCGACCCTGCCAGAGCTTACCAGTCATGTTTACTCCCAATTTATTGGTTCGCCTGTTTGCCGGTTGAGCCGGCTGATTTCAAAAGTTTCTCCTCCGGCTAAACTGGCTAAACTACTTGTCCTGTGCCCCCTGGAGACGCAGCCGGAGACCCAGAAGTCTGATAAAACCGTCCGCGTCGCCCTGGTCAAAAACTGTGTCTTTCTCGAAGGTGGCGTAATCGGATTGGTAGAGTGAACGTGGAGATTTTCTACCCACCACCTGGCAGGATCCCTTGTATAATTTCAGCCGCGCTTTGCCCCACACGTTTTCCTGGGCTGCGTCCATGGTCTCCTGGAGCAACCTCATTTCTGGTGAAAACCAGAAGCCATTGTAGATCAGACTTGCATATCTGGGAATGAGACCGTCGCGTAGGTGCAGTACCTCTCGATCCATGGTGATGGACTCCACCGCTTGGTGCGCTATCCTCAGGATGGTTCCTCCAGGAGTTTCATATACCCCCCTTGACTTCATTCCCACGAAACGATTCTCAACAAGATCCACCCTGCCAATACCGTTGGCTCCTCCCAAGTCGTTAAGCCGGGTAAGTAAATCGGCGCATCCCAAGCGGTCCCCATCCACTGCCACAGGATTGCCCTGTTCAAAGTCAATCTCAACGTAGGCGGGCTTATCCGGGGCATCTTCCGGGGCTACCGTCATTCTGAACATTTCCGGGTCCGGCTCACTCCACGGATCTTCCAGCACTCCACCTTCGTATGACAGATGGAGGAGATTACCGTCCATGCTGTAAGGCTTTTCCGGGGTCACCGGTACCGGGATCCCGTGGGTTTCAGCAAATTGCAGCAAGTCCTGGCGGGACTTTAATTGCCATTGCCTCCAGGGTGCAATGATCTTGAGATCTGGGCTCAGTGCGGTGTAGCTGAGTTCGAATCTGACCTGGTCGTTGCCCTTGCCAGTAGCTCCGTGGCTTACCGCATCAGCGTTTTCGGCGGCAGCCACGGCTACTTGCCTTTTGGCAATGAGAGGACGAGCAAGGGAAGTACCCAGAAGATAGTGTCCTTCGTAGATGGCATTGGCCCTGAAAGCCGGAAAGACATACTCTCGAACGAATTCCTCCCGCAGGTCCTCGATGATGACCTTACTGGCTCCCGTATCCAGGGCCTTTTGTCGGACGGTTTCAAGATCATCCCCCTGCCCCAAATCGGCGGCAAAAGCAATCACCTCGCATTTATACTCTTCCAAGAGCCATTTGAGAATGATGGAAGTGTCCAGCCCCCCAGAATAGGCCAGAACCACTTTCTTTACTTGTTCAGCCAATCTAGTTCCTCCCCTTAAGAGCAATACCTTGTCGGTTATTCAAATGATTAACAACTTCAAAGATTTGAACGGTTTGAGCGACTTTAACGATTCGAACCTGAACCACCCAAAAGCCAATCCAAAAGGGCACGTTGGAGGTGCATGCGGTTTTCGGCCTGGTCAAGAATCGCCGAATTCGGACCATCCATCACTTCATCAGTTATTTCCTCGCCCCGGTGTGCCGGCAGACAGTGCATGACAATCACGTCCGACTTCGCCTCCCGCACCAGGGCTGCATTAATTTGGTAATTCTGAAAAGCCGCCAACCTCTCCTGGCGCTCCCCCTCCTGCCCCATACTGGTCCAAACGTCGGTATTGATAACGTCTGCATTTTTTACCGCCTGCACGGGATCGTGACCAGAATAAATTCGATCTCCAGCCAATTCCTGCCCTCGTTGCAAGATCTTTTTTTTGGGCTCATATCCCTCTGGACAGGCTAGAGATAGTTGGAAGTTCAAGCGCGCAGCGGCATTAATCCATGAGTGGGCTACATTGTTACCGTCGCCCACCCAGGCCACGTGCAGCGGTTGTAGGTCGCCTTTCTTCTCTTTTACGGTCAGTATATCGCCCAAGACCTGACAGGGATGATAGAGGTCAGTAAGGCCGTTAATAACCGGAATCTTAGCATATCTGGCCAGTTCCTGCAGATTGTCATCATCATAGGTTCGTACAACGAGACCATCAATGTAGCGGGAGAGAACCAGAGCGGTATCCTGCAGGGATTCATCCCGAGAGAGTTGGGTTTCTTTGGAACTCATAAAAACTACCTGGCCACCCAGTTGATACATTGCCACTTCAAATGAGACTCTGGTGCGGGTTGACGGCTTGTCAAAAAGGAGCCCCAGGGTTTTTCCTGCAAGGGTTGGTTTTAGCTCGCCCTTTTTCCACTGCTCTTTGAGGAGGGATGCCTGCGCCAACAGATCATCAATCTCTTTAGCGCTCAAGTCCAAAATGGTTATAAGATTTTTTTTCATGACTGTTTGTTCCAGCTCACAAAGCGCACAACGTCTACGCTCCAAAGCTAATCCGAATTCTTATATGTGGGCGAAAACCGCTTCCAGGGTCTCTATCAGCCGGTCTACCTCCTCGGGAGTAACTATCAATGGCGGTATAAAACGAAGCACCTTGTCGGCAGTACAATTGATGAGAACACCCCGCTCCTGGCATTGGCTGACAATCTCACCACCGGGAAAGTCCAGTTCCATGCCGAGTATGAGGCCACGGCCTCGCACTTCTCTGACAAAAGAATACTTTTCTTGCAGAGAAAGCAGCTGGTCCCAAAAGTAGTCTCCCACGCTTCGGACCCTATCCAAGAAACTCTGCTGGTTGATTTGCCGGAGAACCTCAATTGCCACCGCCGTGACCAGAGGGGTACCACCAAAAGTACTGGCATGGCTACCGGGAGTGAATGTTTCCGCCACTTCACTGCTGGCAAGCATAGCTCCTATGGGAATCCCATTTGCCAGGGCTTTAGCCAGTGTCATGATGTCCGGAGCCACATCCTCATGCTGGTGGGAGAAAAGTTTTCCGGTTCTCCCCATTCCCACCTGAATCTCATCGTAGATAAGGAGCAAATTGTGCTTTGAACAGAGCTCCCGCAGACCAGCCAGGTAATTTGACTTCGGCACGCGAACTCCGCCCTCTCCCTGAATGGGCTCCACTAGAACCGCACATGTGGTTTCGTTAATAGCCTCGGCCACCGCATCTAAATCATCGAAATCCACATAGCGAAAGCCATCCACCAGGGGTTCGAAACCCTCGTGCACCTTGTGCTGCCCGGTGGCAGAGAGGGTGGCCAGGGTGCGCCCGTGAAAAGAGTTCTTCATGGTAATAATACCGTAGCGCCCGGGACCGTAACGCTCCCGCGAGTATTTTCGCGCCAGTTTGATGGCTGCTTCATTGGCCTCGGCACCGCTATTGCCAAAAAAAACCTTGTTGGCAAAACAAACACTGGCTAACTCACCGGCCAACTTCGCCTGCGGTTCAGTGTAGTAGAGGTTTGAAACATGCACCAGCTTTTGCGCCTGTTCATGCAACACCCTGGCAAGCTCGGGGGGACAGTGACCCAGATTGCAAACCGCAATCCCGGCCACGAAATCCAGATACTGGCGACCTTCCTGATCCCACAGGTTGCAGCCACTGCCGCTGAGAAACGCCAGATTGAATCGATTGTAAGTCTGGCAAATGTGAGCCCGAGACTCCTGCATCAAATCTTCAGTTTTCATAAGCAACCTTGGAGCTACACGCCAGGGTGACCCTGCGAGCACCCCGACGCGGAGACTCGGAGATAGGGGGACATGGCGATGAGATGAGCTCATCTGTTTGGCCGTTTCACCGTGTCGCCGTTTCACCGTCTCGCCGTGTCGTTTCGTTCTGCCTCCTGCCTACTTCCCAACGATCTCCGTGCCAATGCCTCGATCCATAAAAATCTCGAGAAGTACGGCATGTTCTACCCTGCCGTCAATTATGTGAGCCTTGTCCACCCCTCCGTTCACTGCCTCAATGGCATATTTTACTTTGGGAATCATGCCTCCAGTAAGGATTCCCTCCTCAATAAGTTCGGCAGCCTGAGTAATGTCCAAACTTGAAATGAGGTTTCCGTCAGAATCCAACACTCCAGGAACATCGGTAAGTAAGATCAACTTGGTAGCATTGAGGGCCGGAGCGAGGTTCCCAGCGACAAGGTCGGCATTGATGTTGTACGTCTCGCCTTGAGCCCCAACACCCACCGGGGCGATCACCGGGATGAACCGACTCGCTTCTAGGGTCTTGATTACTTCAGCTTCAATGGCCTCCACCTTACCCACCATTCCCAGATCGATAAGCTCGGGGGGGTCATTTCCCTCCTGCTCACTATAGAGCTGTAGCTTGCTGGCCTGGATCAAACGGCCATCTTTACCGCTGAGTCCAACGGCCTGGCCACCATGTTTGTTGATAAGAGCCACAATCTCCTTATTGACCTTGCCAACCAGCACCATTTCCACCACGTCCATGGTTTCTCGATCGGTGACCCTCATGCCCTCACGAAAATCAGATTTCTTTCCTATCCGTTCCAGAGTTTGCCCTATCTGCGGCCCGCCGCCATGCACCACCACCGGATTGATACCGACGTATTTGAGCAAAACAATGTCCTGGGCAAAACTGTCCTTGAGGCGCTCATCCACCATGGCATGCCCACCGTACTTGATGACAATGGTTTTCTGGTAAAACTGGCGCATCCAAGGCAGCGCTTCTATAAGAACATTTGCTTTTTCAATGAGCTCTTTCATACGATAAATGCCTAAAGTGAGCAAAAATGTCTAAAATGCCTAAAATGAAAAAAATTCTAAATCTTAAATCCCAACGCCAGATCTCGGGGTGTCAGGTGTCAGGTTTCAGGTGTCAGTAAAAAAACGAACAAAACTGAAACATCAATCCTGCCTGTTGCCTTCTTGTTTTTAAATCCGCAATCCGAAATCCGAAATCCGAAATTTTTGTCCTCTGTCCTTTGCTTACTGCTCACTGCTTACCGCTTACTACAATATGTACCGACTAAGGTCTTCGTCCTTGACTATGTCATGGAGTTTTTCCTGGACGTACTGCCGGGTAATGGTGATTCGCTGTCCCTCCATTTGGTGCGCATTGAAGGAAACTTCATCCAGGAGTTTCTCCATCACAGTGTGCAGCCGTCTAGCGCCGATGTTCTCTGTGCGAGAGTTGACGTCGTGGGCGATCTGGGCCACTTCCTCTATGGCATCCTGCTCGTATACAAGTTCAATCCCCTCGGTGGCCATCAACGCTTCATATTGAATGGTCAATGCATTTTCGGGTTCCTTGAGAATACGGACAAATTCTTCTTTTCCAAGCGGATTCAGCTCCACCCGAATTGGAAACCGTCCCTGGAGTTCAGGGATCAGATCAGAAGGCTTGGAGGCGTGAAAAGCCCCAGAAGCTATGAACAGAATGTGGTCGGTGCGGACCATTCCATACTTGGTATTCACGGTGGAGCCCTCGACAATAGGCAACAAATCCCTCTGTACTCCCTCCCGCGACACATCGGGTCCCCTGGTACTCTCCCGAGAAGCTATTTTGTCAAGTTCATCCAAAAAGATAATGCCAGAATGTTCCACTCTTTCAATGGCCAACTTGACCACTTTGTCCATATCGATCAACCGCTGCGCTTCCTCTTGGGTAAGGATCTCAATCGCTTCCGGGAGTTTTACCTTTCGCCTTTTGGTGCGGCGCGGCATCATGTTGCTCAGCATCTCCCGGAAGTTGATATCCATCTCCTCCAAACCGGCACTACTGAAAATCTCGACCATGGGGTAATTCCGATCACTGACCTCCAGATCCACGTAACGTTCGTCAAGCCTTCCTTCTCGCAACAGCCGGCGGAGTTTCTCTCGTGTTCCAGAACGATCGGCCGCTTCCGGCCGTTCGAGTTCAGAAGTAGAATCAGAGCCGGTTTCTGCTGGGTACTCCTGAGCTCTTTCGCTGGGCAGCAAAATGTCCAGAGTCTTCTCCTCAGCGATTTCTCCGGCTCGCACCATTACCTTTTCTTGTTCTTCCCCTCTGACCATGTTCACTGCCAGCTCGCAGAGATCACGAATCATAGATTCCACGTCACGACCTACATACCCCACCTCGGTAAACTTAGTGGCCTCGAGCTTCAAAAATGGTGAATTGGCCAAAGAGGCGAGACGGCGGGCTATTTCGGTCTTGCCCACGCCCGTGGGACCAATCATTATTATGTTTTTCGGAGCGATCTCGTCCCTGAGATGCACAGGCACCTGCCGACGACGCCAACGATTTCTGAGGGCGATGGCCACCGACCGTTTGGCGTCTTCCTGGCCAACGATATATTTGTCTAGCTCCCTAACTATTTCAGGTGGAGTTAGTGGATTCATTGTCTTCGCCCAATTCTTCAAAAACAAATTCATCATTGGTATATACACACAGCCCGGCAGTGATTTCCATTGCCGCCTCGGCAATCTGGCGGGCATTGAGATCAGTATGCTTCGCCAGAGCACGTGCCGCAGCCAGCGCCTGGGGGCCACCTGAGCCAATTGCTAGCAGGCCATCATCCGGTTCGATCACATCACCTGTACCCGAAATCACCAGAGAACCATCACTGTCCACTGCGGCAAGTAAGGCCTCCAAACGGCGGAGCATCCTGTCGGTACGCCAATCTTTTGCAAGTTCAACAGCGGCTCGGCGCAAATTACCGCTGTACTGCTCCAGCTTAGCTTCAAAGCGCTCAAATAAGGTGAACGCATCTGCAGTGGTGCCGGCAAAACCAGCAATCACCCTGTCATGGTAAAGTCGACGAACCTTGCGCGCTTTGTGTTTCAGAACGGTATCACCCATGGTCACCTGGCCATCGCCGGCAACCACAACCTGCTTCCCTCGTCGCACGACGAGTATTGTTGTACCCTTCATAATCAGTCACACCATCCAATTATTTGTTGTCTCTGCTAGCTGAGAAAATTCGAATATCGAATATCGAAATCCGAAACAAATTCAAATGACCAAAATCCAAATAACCAAAACACCGTTTCGTTTTGAACATTGAAAAGTTTGAAACTGGGGCCCCACCTTCAGGTGGGGAGTCCGAAGAATCAATTTCGGATTTGTTTCGTGCTTCGTGCTTCGAAACTGGGAACCCACCCGCAGGGTGGGACTCCGAAGGAGAATTTCGAATTTCAGACCTCTTCTTCGTCTGCCTTGTCCTTGCGTTTTAGCCGGCTCCTAGGGTGGGCTTTATCATACTCGGCCATGAGTTTATCTACACTGAGATGCGTGTATCGCTGAGTGGTAGACAAGCTGACATGGCCCAACATCTCCTGTACAGCCCGAAGGTCAGCTCCGGCATCCAGTAAGTGGGTGGCAAAGCTATGCCGCAGGCCGTGCGGGCTTAGTGGCCTACCCAGGTTGCATCTCTGCATATGCTTTTTCACGAGCCGGGCAACGCTTCTGGAGCTGAGCCTGCCACCGCGGTTATTGAGAAAAAGTGCTCGATGCTCCGGCCGCTCTGCCAACAATTCCCCCCTCCTCTCTAAATAGTCGGAGAGGGCGATCTTTGCTTTATCCCCTATGGGTACGACCCTTTCCTTATCCCCTTTACCGATTACTCGTGCAATGCCGAGCTCTAAATTCAAGCTGTCAACATTCAAACCCGTGAGTTCGCTCACCCTGAGGCCACACGAGTAGAGAACTTCCAGAATAGCCCGGTCACGACTTCCGAGCACGGTATCGGTATCTGGACCGTGCATAAGCTGGAAGGCTTCGTCCACTGGCAGAAAATCTGGTATCGGCTTTCCCATCTTGGGAGCAGAAACCATGTCCGCTGGATTCTGTTTGATCTCTGCCTGCCTGACCAGGTAACCAAAAAATGATCGGAGCGCTGACAATTTCCGCGCCACTGAACTCTTGGCATTTCGGCGGTACAGTGAGGCGAGATAGGCTCGAATGTCCAAGTGGTCAACCTGTCCCGGAATTAGTTGTGTCCTATCCTCTCCTCCTTCTTCTTTACTCCGCTGTCGCATAAATTCCGCAAATTGACGAAGATCGCCCTGGTAATTTCTCACTGTGTGGTCAGAATAATTTCTTTCCACCTTGAGGTAACGTAGGAAGTCCCTCAACGCTTTTTCCACCGCAGCTTTCTCCATGTAATTAACGGAAAACTTAACAATTAGCACAGTGCCAGAAAAAGAATCAACGAAAAAGTGGTCCAGGACTTTTCCCCAAAACCTTATGACCATAGAAGAAACACCAAAAAGCCATTTGGATTTTCACATAAGACCTCAACTCCGGGATAGCTCTACTGGATAAAGACATGCATACATTTTTGGTAAAACTCCTATCAAACTTTTCCTTGACTTTGTTTTCTGCGCTGAGGTAATTTCACTTGTTACATTTTTACCAGGGTTTGCGAAGCAGGACCTGTTTGAGAATGCGGAACTAACAACAAACGAAGTGCAATCAGACCAACAGTCAACCAGTGGATTCCCTTCCGTATTCAGAAAGCAATCCAAACGGATCGTACCCCAGTACAACATAATCTCGACAACAACGCTAGAGAGGAGTGTTCATGAGTACAGCTATTGCTAATCTGAGAACAATAGGAATTATCTCCCATGGAGGCGCAGGAAAAACCAGCCTGGCAGAAGCGATGATTTTCACTACAGGTAACTCCAAGAGGCTGGGAAAAGTTGATGACGGCACTTCCATTATGGACTATGACCCCGAAGAGATTTCCAGACAGATAACCTTGAGTTCGTCTTTCTCCACCTTTACCTGGCAGAATTCATCCATCACCGTCATTGATACTCCGGGTGATTTTAACTTTCTGGTGGACACCCAGACTTGTCTCCATGGAGTTGACGGGGCTGTGGTAGTGATTGACGCCATCGACGGTGTAAAGGTGCAAACAGAGAAGGTCTGGGAATTTGCCGACGAACTCAATCTTCCACGACTCATAGCCATCAACAAAATGGACCGTGAACGTGCTGATTTCTTCAAAGTTGTAACTGAGATCAAAGAGATTTTTGGCGATAAAGCCACCCCGATACACCTTCCCATAGGAGCTGCCGAAACCTTCAGCGGCCTGGTAGATTTGCTCGGTGGTAAAGCTTACCAGTTTCAAGATGACGGCAGCGGCAAAATGAAGGAGATTGATATTCCTTCTGACCTGGAAGACCTGGTGGCAAGTCAACAAGAACAGATTATTGAACGCATCGCCGAATCAGACGATATTTTGTTGGAGAAATACCTGGAAGGCGAGGAACTCACTGACCAAGAACTTGTGGAAGGACTTCGCAACGGCTGTGTGGCTGGGGATATCATTCCTATTACCTGTGGTTCCGCCACCAAGAATATGGGGACACAGATGTTGCTGGACCTCATTGTCCAGTGTCTGCCGAGTCCCATTGACCGTGGCGACAAAGCGGGTGTGAACCCCAAGAATGATGAGGAGACGGTGCGCAATCCTGAAGAGGACGATCCGCTCAGTGCTCAGGTAATCAAGACGGTTAGCGATCCTTACGCCGGCCGACTTACCATCATGAGAATTTTCTCCGGAACCTTGAAAGCCGACAGCAATTTCTATAACGCCAGCAAAAAGGCAAAAGAACGTTTCGGTGCCCTCATGCTCATGCAGGGGAAGAATCAGCAAACCATTAAGAGTGCCGGCCCAGGCGAAATTGTCGCGGTGGCCAAATTGAAAGAGACGCTCACCGGCGATACCCTCTGCGATCCAAATAATCCGATTGTCTACCCTGTTCCCGAAACCATGGATCCCATTGTTTCAATGGCTGTGCAACCAAAAAGTAAAGGAGATGAGGACAAAATCTTCTCTTCCCTGGCTAGACTTATGGAAGAAGACCCCACCTTACAAGTACACCGAGAAGAACAGACGAGAGAAACAATCCTATCGGGAATGGGCGAAATCCATATCGAAGCTTCCATGGGCAAACTAAAGAGGAAATTCGGCGTGGAGGTCAATCTATCGCCACCGAAGGTCCCATATAGGGAGACAATTAAGAGGTCTGTTACGGGTGTTATTTACCGGCACAAGAAACAGACTGGCGGGCGCGGCCAGTTTGCCGAGGTACATTTTGATCTCACTCCCCTTGAACGTGGCACGGGTTTTGAATTCGAAGAGGCTCTGGTGGGAATGAATGTTCCCCGCGGCTTTGTTCCAGCTGTGGAAAAGGGGCTTAATGAGGCCAAGGAGATGGGTGTACGGGCTGGCTACCCGGTGGTGGATTTCAAAGTCCGATTTTACGATGGTAAATCACATGAGGTGGACTCCTCGGAAATGGCCTTCAAGATAGCCGCATCCATGTGCTTCAAGAAGGGGGTTGCCGAAGCAGAGCCCACCTTGCTGGAGCCGGTCATGGAAGTGGAAGTGACCGTTCCAGATGAGTACATGGGAGATGTGATTGGCGATCTCAACTCCAGGCGTGGCAGGGTGTTGGGAATGGACTCGAAGGGAAGAAACCAAATAGTGAGAGCACATGTGCCCATGTCTGAAGTACTCAAATATGCTCCGGATCTCCGTTCCATCACCGGAGGCCGCGGCATGTTCACTATGAAACACTCGCACTATGACGAGGTACCCGCCCACCTTCAGGATCAACTGGTAGCAGAAGTTCAGAAAGAAAAAGAGGATTAACTGTTGCCCCCACTAGAGAGGGCGAAGACATGAGTGAGGCTGGCAAGGAAAAAAAATTTGATCCCAGCCGGATCTTAAATCTGCCGGTCGAGAAGAAAATTGAACTGGCCCAGGTGGCCGAGCGCGAGGTGCGCGCTGTTCTGATTACTGATTCAAACAAGGAAGTTCAGGAGGCGGTGCTTACCAGTCCACGAATTACTGAAGTGGAAATCGTGGCCATTGCCAAATCACACGAACTAGACGATGGCGTGCTCCGCAGAATTGCTACCAACGTGCAATGGCTAAAGAATTACCAGGTCCGTCGAGCTCTGGTGAACAATCCCAGAACACCTCTCCCCATAGCCCTCAAATTGGTTCCGACCCTTTTGGATGCCGATCTCAAGCAACTGGCCAAAAACCCTGAGGCCAGTGAAGACCTAGTCGTCGCGGCTGAGCGCACCGCAGCGGAGCGAGGCACTGACAGACGTGCCCCGGTAAAACCGCAAACACCGAAAGATGATAAAAAAGCCAAGAGCCGGATGCAGGAGATCCAAGATATGCCGGTTCCTGACAAAATCAAATTGGCCATGACCGGAGACAAAGAGGCGCGCTCCGTTCTCCTCAAAGACAGCAACAAGCAGGTTCAGGAGGCGGTGCTCGATAGCCCACGGATCTCTGATATTGAAATTGTTGCCGTTGCCAACTCCCGTAATATGCCTGAAGAGATTCTGCGCAAGATTGCCGTCAACAGGCAATGGATGAAAAACTACCAGGTTCGTCTGGCTCTGGCAAACAATCCAAAAACCCCCTTGCCAATGGGTCTCAAGATCATCGGAACTCTATTGATCGCCGATCTCAAGCGACTGGCCAAGAACAAGGGCGTGTCCAGCGTTCTAAGTGCGGCTGCCCAGCGTTTTGTAGCCAGAAAGGGCGGCAAGTGAGAAGGCACTATCAGAGTCGGGTACAGTGGTGGATATGAGACGGGCGGCAATACTCACAATCAGCGATCGCGGTTTTCGGGGTGAACGTCAGGATGGAAGCGGTCCAGCCGTACAGGAGATTCTGGACAAGGCCGGATTTATTATGGCTCATCAGGAGGTGCTTCCTGACAATCAAGACCTCATTGAACAACGACTTCGCTACCTTACCGACGAACTTTGTCTGGATCTGGTGGTCTCTACCGGCGGCACCGGGGTCAGCCCACAGGATGTAACGCCTGATGCAACTCTTGCGGTTATCGATCGCCAGGTGCCAGGTATGGCAGAGGCGATGCGAAGCGCAAGCCTGCTCAAAACCCCGCATGCAATGCTCTCCCGTGCAGTGGCCGGAATCAGGGGGCAGACACTCATCATTAACCTACCGGGTAGTGTCAAAGGTGCCCAGGAAAATTTGAAAGCGATACTGCCGAGCCTTCCTCACGCTTTGGAGAAAATCCAGGGCGATCCCAGTGAATGCGGAGATTTATACTAGAAAGTATACCTTGGAATAGCATTCCCTATTGGTCATTCGGATACGAATCTGTACTTGCCAGTATCTCCTCCAGCTGCTGGCGCATTTTTTCCGAATGACTTCCTGGCCAGTAAACCTTGCCGCAATCACAGCAACGATGAAACTGGCTCTGGGTCTGGTAAATGTAATCTGGCACTTCTGCGCGAACTTCCTCTCTGCTGACTGTGTCGAGGAGACAATTGCAACTCAGACATCGACTAAAGAGTTCGGCATCGATCATGGCCAGACGCAACCCCTGAACCACCTCACGGAGTTGTTTTTCTGGCTCATTGGCATGAACAACGAAAACTTCACCCAGTTGCTGCCATGGCGCGGCCCTGCGGTTCCTGGTCAGGAAAATCCTACCCTCTTTCAGCCGCTCCTCGATCTCTTCGTCCACACCCTGTTGTAAATATATTACGTCATACCCAAAAACTCGTAACCACTTTGCCAGTTTTCCCAACATACGGTCGGCAACAAAACGCTGCATTAGAAAACCGCCTTTATTCAACATCGAAAACCTGGTTCTTTGGGCCAGGTCAGAGTTCAATGGCTTTGCCGGTACAGGTGGCGAGCGCTTATGGAGGTTTCAGGTTTCAGTGTTCAGGTTTCAGTGGTTTTGTTTTTCTCCCCTGACACCCGACACCTGAAACCCTGAGATTTGTCCTTCGGACTCCCCGCCCTGCGGGCGGGTCCCCAGTTTGTCCTGCAGACTCCCACCCTTCGGGCTGGTTCCCAGTTTCAGTTTTCGATATTAAATATGCAAGAGCGGGACTACCAGGGAACGATCTCAATTCCCTCGGGCAGAGCGAGATGGAAGACATTTCTGTCTAAGTCTTCGTTGACTACAAACTGCTGGTAACGAATGCTGATATGGGCTTTGCCTCCCTCCATCACAACTGCTCTCGGGTAGAATGATCCATCAATAGCAACGAAATCAGAAAATTGGGCCTCAAACTTTCTTTCATTGTCCTGTACCCGTTCAATCCTGGTCACCATCAGGTCCTCACCCTCGAGCCAGATCCTTTGCCTCACTCGGGCAGACTGGTTTTCCAGCTGCAGCATGAAACTCTCCGCCTCACTCAACCTGAAGAGTTTTGCTTGCGCCTGGTGCCATGGTGGTACAATTCCAGCCAACAGGAGCAGGGCCTCCCGATCCTGCAAGGGAAATTTGATCAGTCTCGCCAGAGTGCCACTTGAGGCCAAACCTTGATAGGCCTGTTCACGACCGGGCTCCCAGATTGTAACTTGGTGGCCATCGCTCACAGCGTATAGGACTGGATTTCCGAACAACCCCACCACTTCCAACCGCAAAGAGTCAGGAAATTCACTGAGGAGGAAGGCTCTTCCCGACCAGCGTTGTTTTCCTCCTTGCACCCGAATGGTGCCAGCTGCACGGAAACTGTAAAGGTGATTCTGTCTTTGTTCCAGTTGCTCAACAACCAAAGAAACCGGCATGTCAGCCGGTTCGTAAATGGGTACCTCCTTGACGCAGCCATTGAGAAAAAGCGAGAGCGAAATATAGATTAACAGCGATACCAGGCGCAGCGACCCAGAAGCTGTTTTGCCCAATCCACGCCCCTCTAGCTCAGATCCCACAGCCCTCCTGTCTAGATTCAAACTAGGCCCTGAGTTCACTGAGTCCCCTCAATCCTTGCTTTCTTCTTGCTTTCCTCGAGCTTGGATTCTAACTGTTCCGGGTTTTCATGACCTAGACGCAAGGCGCGCTCATAAGCCTCCTGCGCTTCACGCCATCTGCCAAGAGCTTGGTACGTATCTCCAAGGTGTTCAGTAATCAGCGGATCTTCTGGCAATCGATCCAGTGCCTTTTGAATCCACACGAGAGCTTCACTGTGGCGGCCCATCTTAAAATATACCCAGCCCAAACTATCGGTAATGTATCCATCTTCCGGTTTAATCTCCAGAGCGCGCTTAATAAACTCCTCCGCCTCCTCCAATCTTACGCCCATTTCCGCTAAAGAGTAGCCCAAATAATTGAGAGCATTGGCATCCTCGGGATCCAAGGCGATCACCTTTTCCATCTCGATAATGCTATCGTCCCGGTTCCCCATTTTATCGAGAACCACACCAAGACGAAAATGAAGGCGCTGGTGACCTGGTGCCATTTTCAGACCTTGTCTCAAAACAGCCTCTGCTTCATCATAGCGCTTGAGAGTTTCATACATGTTCCCTAGGTAAAGATAGCCATCTTCTTCCTTGGGGTGGTTTTCTATTATTTCCTCCAAAGTAGCAATAGCGCCATCCACATCCCCCTGTTTCTCCAGAATAAAAGCTCGATGGAGTCTGGCTTTCACTCCATAGGGGCCGGAGGTCGGAATTGCATCGAACTCGGCCAAGGCTTGCTCAAAATTTCCTTTCTCTTCATAAGCTATTCCCAGATAGTAACGAATCTGTTGGTTATCGGGGTCTCCTGCCAGAAGAGTATTAAAGACTTCTATGGCCTGGTCATATTCTTCCAACTCCAGATGGATGAGGCCGACCTTACTCCGCATCTCCAGCCCCTTCTCCGCTGGATCCATGATCTTTTGAAACTCTGCCAGAGCACCACGGTAGTTATTCTGCCTCAGATAAAGATCGCCAAGCCTGGATCGAGCTTGTTTGTTCTCCGGATCAAATTCCAGAATTTTCTTGTATGTCGCCTCCGCATCATCATAGCGGTTTTGCAGCTCATAGAGATAGGCTAGGTCCATGAGGGCCATTTCGAGATCAGGTCTTATTTCTAGAGCCTTTTTGTAGTATTTCTCTGCTTCATCGTATTCCTTGAGTTCCAGTTCCATCCGGGCAAGATAATAATTTGCTACCGGATTATCGGGATCCAGATTCACAAGAACATTCAGAACCTCGCGGGCCTCCTGATATCTATTTTGGCCAGCGTACAGGGAAGCCAGCCAGAGCCTAGCCTTTTGCTGTTTCGGATCAAGATCGAGCACTGCCCGGTATTCGGCAATAGCTCGGTCCGTCTGTTTGAGACTGCTGTAAAGTCCAGCGAGCATCATTCTCGTTTTGATGGACTGAGGATCCAGATCTCTGGCTCTCTCTGCAGCCTCGACGGCCTTTGTATTCTCACCCTGGCGCAGGTAGAAGGTGGCTAACTCCACAAAGAGATAGGCGGCACCGGGGTCTGCTTCTGCGGCGATTTCAAGCTCAGTCAATGCTTCTTTTATCTTATTTTCATAAAGAAGCCGACGTGATCTGAGAAAATGGTAGTAGGCGTCAGTGCGGGAGCTCAAGTGGAGTTTCGCTTTCGCTTGCTGGGCGGCAATCTCCTCTTCGGTGGCCACCTTTTGTCCAGTAAGAGCGCAACCCCACAGGAGTGCCACCACAAGCAGAGCAACCAGTATAAGAGCAGAATGGTGTCGCATAACTAGATTTCATCAAGGTTCAGATGAAACGTCTCCCCTAGCCTGGATGTTTCATGAATTGCTGTCGCGAGACTACGAAGATGGACGTCCCACATGGCAACCGCAGGGTGTTGGTCCGAGGCGTACCTGAACGGTACGTCGCAGGAGCCGACATCCGAGGACGCCAGGAAGGACGGCCATATCCGTGGTCGCAGCAAGTAATTCATAAAACATCCAGGCTACAAGTTAGCAGTCAAGATTATCTTGCTGTGAGTAAGAGCCCGAAAAGAAGGATTGTTCACAATGACAAGAGTGCCTCATGAAGAACCTGGGCTAAGTACTTTATAATGTTGAAATAACACATTTTATTGTAACAGTCAAACACTTTCAGTGTCGAGAAAATCGTTGCTCGAGCTGTTCTTTTTCACTATACTGAGGTCCCGTCTCTATTCACAAATGGTACAATTCATCTGCTTTTGTCAACTGAGCCATATTCCACTCTACGAATTCAGTCATATTTACATTTTCGGGGCGGTGGAATTGGGCAAGTGCACCGCAAGGAAGCTGTAGCAATAACGAGGCCAACCTATGAGCGCTGAACTACCTAGATTAAGGGATCGTCTGGAAGCCATTCCCATTAGACGCGGTCAGGAGCTCTACATTGCGCTTCGGGATCTTGAGGGACTGAATCCGGAGACCTTGGTCCTGAGTCCCCAGGCCTACTTTCTTGTTAGCCTTATGGACGGATCCAATTCAGTGGTAGATATCCAGGCCGCCCATATGCGCAGGTTCGGTGACATGCTATTTCGTGAACAACTCGATGGGCTCCTAAAGACACTGGATGATTATCTTTTTCTCGATAATGAAACCAGCCGTGCACGCATGCAGCAACTGATCAATGAGTTCAACCAGCAAACCACCCGCTCGCCTTTCCACGCCGGAGTCAGCTATGAACAGGATCCAGAAGATCTACGCCTCCAACTACAAAGCTTCTTTGATCCAGAAAATGGTGGTCCCGGCGACCCTCAGCCGCCTCAGACAAGAAAGACCATAGCCGCTTTGATGGCACCACATATTGACCTGCGCGCAGGTGGGCCGAGCTTTGCTTATGCCTACAAGGCCTTAGTTGAAGCGAGCCCTGTGAGCACCTGCGTTATCCTTGGTACCGGGCATGAACCCTTGGCCAACTGTTTCGCTCTCAGCCGAAAAAATTTCGAAACTCCTTTAGGCTCGCTTACAGCGGACAAGGACTTCATCGACGAATTTACCAGTCGCTGTTCTCTGGACCTTTTCGTGGACGAGTTCGCACATCGGCGGGAACACACTATTGAGTTCCAGACCCTTTTCTTGAGTCTACTTTTACCCGATGTTCGTATTGTGCCCATCCTCTGCTCTTTTGCTGTGGAAGAACTCGAGCAGCGTCTCACTGACATTCTCACCGTGGTTGAGTCGCTCAGAGAGACTCTGGACTCATACCCAAAGCCAGTTTGTCTGGTTAGCAGTGTAGATCTTGCCCATATCGGTCCCCGTTATGGCGACCCGTTTCGACCTCACGCGGGAACGGTGCGGGAACACGAAGATGCCGACCGTCAACTGCTCGAAACCATGGCAACTGCGGACGCTGACAGCTTCGCTAACATCCTCATGCGTGAAGGCAATCGCCGCCGTATCTGCGGCCTTCCGCCCCTCTATACCATGCTCAAAACTCTGGAAAACAGGGTGGAGGGAGAACTTCTCCGCTATGACTACACTGAGGTGGATGGCGAGGGGTCATTCGTTACCTTCGGCAGCATGGCCTTCTATGAAAGCTCTTGATAGAAATCTAATCTAGGATGTGAGGTCGGAATCGGACGACAGTTCCTGGCGCATGGCGAGCGCCAGCGTCTTATAGGCATTGGAAGCGTGAGGACCTTCATAGCCCTCATGTGCACGGATGAATGGGGACAGGCAGTCGCTGGGCTTTTGGTGGGTCGAGACCACTATGGTCGGAATACATTTCTGATGATTCAGGGAATTGACCAGAGAACGAAAGTGGCTGCGGATCACTATCAAATCAGGTCGTGGCGTATCCAGTCGCACATAGTAGGAAAAGATCTCCTCACGGCGAAAAGGTATGAGTTTGACTGCGAGATTCAGCTTCTCGCAGCATTTCAGTAATTTTTTGAGATCAAGGCCACAGTGCAAAACGAAAACGTTTGCTTTTCCACTCATCCCTGAGTGGCCTCGTTCATAAGGTAGTGGCACGATCGCAATCCCCTTCGAATTTTAGATTGTAGATGGCAGATTTTAAATTGAAAACTCAGTACCTCGAGGTAAGAAATGCACTTGCTCCCCAATCTACAATCTTCATTCTGCAATAATCAATCATACGACGTCGGCTCCCGCCAACCTGAGTCGGCTGAGAATAGCCACGATCTGGCAAACTGTCAATGGTAAACTGATCGGACAAGCTGACAATGTCACCTCTTTTTCTCGTTTACCACCAGGATTATCTCACCTCCTACTACACCTCCACAGTCGAGTGTCCTGCACGGGTGAAAGCCATCCATGCCAAGCTGAGCACTCGCTTCCCCATGGTGGAGGCCCAAGCTGCAAGGCGAGAAGATATTCTCAGAGTCCACACTGCAGCGCTGGTGGAGCGAGTAGAGTCTGAGAGCCGTGAGACCTATGAAACCGCCTTACTGGCTGCTGGTGGAGCTATCAGGGCCTCTGATGAAGCCATACGCGGTATCCCGACGTTTGCTCTAATTCGTCCCCCCGGACATCATGCCGGCCCCAACCGATATTGGGGGTATTGTTTCTTCAACAATATCGCTGTTGCCATCAGCAGGCTGATGGCAAGAGGCACCATTGCCAGTGCAGTTGTAATAGACATAGACCTCCATGACGGAGATGGCACTGAGGCCATTTTCAGAGACAACCCAGCAACTCGTGTCATCAATGTTAGGACCAAGACAAGAACAGGTTTTCTCGAGTCCCTGGAGCAGGAATTGGCACATCAGAGCAAGACTGATTTGCTGGGCGTTTCTGCTGGCTTTGACACCTACGTACGTGACTGGGGAGGTATCTTGGACACAGAAGACTATCGGCATATTGGAGGCACTATCAGAACAGCTGCTCGCAGGTTATCTCAGGATAGATGTTTCGCTGTCCTTGAGGGAGGCTATTACCTTCCAGACCTCGGGCAAAATGTTCTGGCCTTTTGTGAAGGTTTGGCAGGGTTATAAATTGTAGATTTAAGATTGTAGATTGCAGATTGAGGCTGCAGAGTTTGCCTGAGCCCAACCTCTCGTTCTTTAAATCTAAAATCTGAAATCTAAAATTATACCGCTTTTTCTCGGCGCTGATGAGAATGGGCTTTTTGCTGGAGGTGATCGAAGACGCTAAAGGAGACAAACTCTCGATCTTTTTCTGAGATTATGATGAAGCGAACTGCTGCCCCCCGGCGCGAGCTGTCATCGTTGTCACAGGGAATTTCTGTTCTCACCACCTCGGCGGTAATCTCCAGAGCTGGTCTTACGGGAGGTTTAATGGTTAGCCTGACGATTTCCATCAATGACAACTGCGGAGTAAAACAGAGTAACGCTCCGCTGGCACTAACATTTACCGTTTTGCCCTCAAAGCTGTCGCAATCCGTTTTTATGACAACAGGCCATGCTATTTCTGCCCGCATTTCCATACGTTTCTTCTGCTCTTGCCTTTCATAGTACTCGTCCTTGGCAAGCAGCAGCAGAACGAGAGCAATAAATCCGCCTATGAAGATCCATCCTAAAGCCATCTTTATTCATTAAATCCCGGATATCGCAGGGACAGAACAGAGTGAAGGTGAAAGTGTATCTCTCTGTCGAACGCAACAGGTGCGCACCTAGGCCTCAGTTTGAGGTCTGTGCTGCAGGTGTTGGTGCACAATCCATACCAATAGAAGCTACCTTGATTGCGGATTGTGGATATTAGATTTGGGATGTGAGATGGGGGATGTTGGATGTGAGATCGGCGGGAAAGGCAAGAAAGGGTTGTTAGGTGATAGGTGATTGGTAATGGGTTATGGGTAACAACCCCTCGCCTATGACCCATGACCTATAACCTGCGATACGCGTCTTCTGCGATTTTTGCGGCTTTAACTATTTCAAGGGCTTCAACGATTTACCGCTTCTTTATGCGCTCATTAGACGTGGTTTATAATCATTCTATTAAGAAATTGCCGATCATTACTGGAAAGTTGGGTGAACTGGACTCCCATCCCACGGGGCGTAACCGAGTGATCAGGCCCCTGCACATTCACCCAGACTACTTCGGAATCAACCGCTAGACGGCGATCCGAGTTGGGGATATTGATGACCATCTTGAAAGGCTCTTCAGGTTTCAAGGGATCGAGACAGCGGACAAACGCACCTTCGAGACTGATATCAAGGGTTTCAGTTTTTATCACACCCTGCGCAGTCTCTAAGATAACAGACCATTTAGCTTTGGCTCTGGGGTGTCTCCGTCTTTCCTGGTGGCTGGCCATATTTCAGATCCTCTGATTTATGATTGCAGATTGGGGATTGCAGATTGAGGTGGATGTATTCTTCACCAGAAGGTCTTAAGCTTTTAAATCTGAAACTGGGAACCCGCCCGAAAAACAAATCTACATTTTAAAATCTAAAAACAATGGGCTCCACCCCTCCATCACTCCAGCAGACTGCCGCAAGGGGGAACGAGTATGGGATCCCACTCACGTGGTAGTGCAAAGCCGGATTCTTTTGGTCCGGACTCTTTACTGCTGCCAATAGACTACAGCAGTGGAGGCGGGCTGGCAACAAAAAACATAATGCAACTATCAGCTCTCATCTAGTCACGAATATGAACCGCAGAATATCGAAGTGAAAAACATTTTTTCGTTCAACATCGAAAATCTGATCCTTAGGCCCTGTCTCTGTATAATTTATGATTGCAGATTGGAAATTGCAGATTGAGGTGGATGCATTCTTCACCAAAAGGTCTTAAGCCTTTAAATCTGAAACTGGGAACCCGCCCGAAGGGTGGGAGTCCGAAGGACAAATCTGCATTCTACAATCTAAAATCACTGGACTCCCTCCGATCCCGTGGAGGATTTCTCCGTGAGTCCCTGACTGAGTTCCAGGTTACGTTTTGCCTCCTGAAAGTTCGGCTCTATCCTCAGGGCCTCGGTAAAATGAGCAACTGCCTCCTTGAGCCTTCCTTGCTCAGCCAGCGCGACCCCGAGGTTGTTATGAGACTGGGCATCATGGGGATTTATTCGCAATGCCTCTTTGTAATGATAAAGGGCCTTTTGGTGTTTCCCCTGGCGATCGAGACCAACTGCCAGGTTGCGGTGCGCCTCTACGTGTTCGGGGTTGATTTGCAGGGCCTTACTGTAATGGGCAATGGCCCCAGTCAGGTTTCCTTGCAGTGCTAGAGCATTGCCAAGGTTGTTATGAGCTTCAGCAAAATTGGGGTTGATTTGCAGCGCCTTATTGAAATGAGAAACGGACCCCACCAAATCTCCTTGACTTGCCAGGGCATTTCCAAGGGTGTAGTGGGCTACATAGTTGTTGTTTGTTACGTCCAGGGCGTGTTTGAAAAGTTTAATACTGTCCTTCCAGTAACCGACTTGCAGCCAGCTACCTGCCATCAATGTTAGCAGCATCACAGCTGCCAATCCTGAGACCACCCACCGTCTCGAGCGCCATCTTTTCAACAGATCGGCACAGCCCCAGACCATAACAATGAAC
>JASFGC010000006.1:0-32310 GCA_050123975.1 Syntrophobacterales bacterium
GGCCGTCCTTCCTGGCGTCCTCGGGTGTCGGCCCCTGCGACGTACCGTTCAGGTACGCCTCGAAACCAACACCCTGCGGTTGCCAGGTGGCACACCCATCTTCGTGGTCTCGCGACAGTAATTCATGAAATATCCAGACTAGCATTTCAGGCGAAAACGATATAAGCTGTCCTCTAATACAAAATGGTCACGGAGGTGGAAATATGACTGGATCTTGGCTCCATAAAAGATTAGTGGTTTTGGTCCTCATTCTTTTGGTGGCTGCCTGCGCTGGACCCAGTGTGAAACGAACCGAAGTTGATGAAACCATCGATCTGAGTGGAAAGTGGAATGACACTGACTCCCGTTTGGTGGCCGAAGAGATGATACTTGACTGTCTGGATAGGCCATGGCTCCAGCGATACGAGGCAAGCCACAGCGGGAAGGTCCCAGCGGTAATTGTCGGCACCGTAAAGAATCGGAGCCACGAGCACATCAACACCCAGGTTTTTATCAAGGACCTTGAGCGCGCCCTGATCAATTCAGGTCGGGTGGCATTCGTGGCTTCCAAGGATGAACGGATTGAGCTGAGAGAAGAAAAGGCCGACCAGCAGTATGGCTTCACCTCACGGGAGACTCAAAAATCCATAAGTGCCGAGGTGGGAGCCGACTATATGCTCCAGGGCTCCATCAATACTATAAAAGATGAGATTAAGGGCAAGTACGTTATTCTCTACCAGGTGAATCTTGAACTGATTGAGCTGGAAACTCATCTGAAAAAGTGGATCGGCCAGAAAGAAATCAAGAAATATGTCAAACGCAGTCGCTTTACCTTCTAGGGAGTAAGAGAGCTCTTCTTGGACATATCAGATAGGCCCCCGATGAAAATTACCATGAAGTCCAATCAGTGCTTGAACCGCAGGCTTGCTTTTTTGGTATTTCTTGCGGTGGTTACACTCCTGCTGAGCAGCCTAACAGGCTGCGCGGGACCGCGAAAGGTTTATAGCACTGTTGACGAGCTGAACGCCCAAGGCAAGTTTAACCTGGCCCACGACTACGTGGAAGAGCACGCCAAAGATTACGGCAAGCGCAATCGGTTGCTCTACCTCTTGGACCGGGGGATGTTTGCCTTCGCAACGGGAGAGTTCAGGGAAGCAATTGCCGCCTTTACCGAGGCGGAAGAGCTGATCACTGAACTGTACACTATCTCGCTTAGCCAGGAGGCCACAACCTTTGTGGTCAATGATAATGCAGCGCCCTACCGTGGAGAGGATTTTGAGTCCGTTATGGTCAATATTTTCCTTGCCCTTTCCTATGCAAATCTCTCTGAAATTGATGAAGCTCTGGTTGAGGCTCGCAAAGTTGACAGCAAACTCACGGCAATCAATCTCCAGTATGCTGAAAACGAGCAAAATGCCTATCGGGAGGATCCTTTCGTCCGACTGCTCATGGGAATTCTCTATGAAATGGGTGGGACAAGTAGCGATCTTAACGATGCCTACATCTCTTACAGCAAGGCCCTGCAGGGGTATGACACCGAATATCAACGATTTGGGGTTACATTTCCCGAGCCGCTGGTGGAAAACTTGCTGTCTGTGGCCTCGTTTATGGGCCGAGCTGAGTTGCGCAAAGTACAGCGCCGCTTTCCTACTCACCGCTTTGCCTCACGGGCAGACAGGAAAGAAATGGCGGAAGTCTATGTTCTGCACCTCAACGGCAGAACACCGATCAAACAGGAAAATGTTATGGTCGTTCCGACGCCGGACGGTCAGGTGGTGAAAGTCGCTTTTCCCAGTTATGAAAAGATTCCCGGGCGGATTGTCGGTGCACGTCTTCACGCGCTACCTGAGGTTGGCACGCAGCAGCTCGTAGCCGATTTCAGAGTTGCAGAACCCATCGGTGGCATTGCCATCGAAAACCTGCAAAATCGACGTGTGCGAATCTATGCTAAGACCCTGGCCCGGGTTACAGCCAAGTACCTGGCAGTAAGGGAAGCACAGAAGCAAGTTGAGGATCAATTTGGCGGCTTGGCTGGTTTGCTCACCAAGGTCACGGGAGATATGCTAATTTTTGTGAGTGAGAATGCCGACTTGCGCTCATGGAGGACGTTGCCAGAGGAAATCTTGATTAGCAAAATTACCATGCCGCCTGGCACGTATCAGCTTTGGGTTGAGTGCCTAGATGCTTCAGGTAAATTTGTCGAGAAAGTTGAGCTTGGTAGTCGAGAGCTCAAGGCTGGCGATAAGATTTTGATGCAATTCCGCAGCACGCAATAAAGAAATGGCATAAGGCTCAAGGCTCAGGGTGCAAGGAAAAGATCTTGTCTTCTATTGCCGTTTACACTACGCCTTGTCTAAATCCGCAATCCGAAATCCGCAATCCGAAATTTCAAAGTGCCTAGTGTTTAGTTCCTAGTGCCTAATGAACCTTGCCGCGGGCCGCGATTTTGAATTCCTCCACAATCTTGCCATCCCGCAGCCCATAGGCCCGGTCGAATAGATTCATGACCGCACAGGCATGATTGGGAATAATCCGAACTCTGTCCCCGATGTCGAGGTCGATTGTTGGATCAAGAGTCATAATCCCGTGCTCTTCAGAAAGTCTTTCCAAGGTTGCTTCCTTACCCAGCACAAGACCAAAGCCGGATGTCATTTCTTTACCGTGCGCACCCCTATCCAAACCGAAGGCCTTACTCCCCCCATCTAGAATCGCCCTCTCTTTATCGGGTCGGCTAATAACGGTGGCCACGATGGACAAAGCGCATTCCTCCAGAGTAGCCGCGCCCAGAGACACCTGGATGGCATCGTGAAAAATATAGTTGCCCGGGCGGATCTCATTGACGGCCTCATGCCCCTGCCAGACTTTCATGGTTGGAGTGGACCCTACGGAGACGACATCGGGAGACGTTCCCACCTCGGCAAAGGCTTGCGCGGTTTCAGCCATTATTGTGCTTTCAAATCTGCTAACTTCCTTCACCTCCAAGAGAGATTCTGCCCCATAAACCTGACCGGCATGGGTGAAGATGCCTTTGAACCTGAGAGAAGGCAGGGAATCTACAGCCTGAAAGAGTTCAACTGCTTCCTTCCCAGGTAAGACTCCACATCGATTGAGACCGCTGTTGATCTCTATGAGATATTCAATGGTGAGTCCAGAAGCAGCAAATATGTCTGAGAGTGTGCGCGCTGCTGCAACGCTGTCCAGTCCTATTGATATGCTGACTTCTTTTGAGAGAGTTGCCAGTCTATGCAGCTTTTCTCTGGTGACTATCTGATTGGCGATGAAGATGTTCTGAATTTCCGCCGCAGCCATGACTTCTGCTTCCGAAACTTTGGCGGCTGTTATCCCGTGCGCTCCTAAGCGCATTTGCAGCTGAGCCAGCTCAGGTATCTTGTGAGTTTTGATATGGGGACGAAGAGCAACCCCGTAATTGTTGGCTTTTTCCTGCATCTGTTTAAGGTTGCGGTCAACAATGTCGAGGTCGATTAGTAAAGCGGGGGTATCTAAGGGAAGTAATTCAGCAGGTGTCATGGTGCATCTCTAATAGAGGGGGAGGGCTCGTGCAATTCGGCTAAAGGTTCAAGGCGGAAGGCTCAAGGAATTAAGATCATATAAGCTTTGCCTTGTGCCTTACGCCCTGTACCTTGTGCCTACAACTTTAGCGGCTTAAGCCGCTAAAGTTGCTGTCGATCCCACGCAGCTGACAGCAAAGGTTTCGCCTAGTTCCTGACTCATGCGGATGTGAGGACGAAAGCCGGTGCAATGGCCGGTAAAAGCGAGTTCAGCTCCGCAATCCTTGATCCCGTTTATAGTCTGGGTGAGAACCTCCTCTCCCACTTGAGCCAAGTGCAGACCGCCTATCACAGCATATGTGCGCGAGTTTCCAGTAATTTCCTGGGCATATTGAATGGTATTCACGATTCCCGGGTGAGAACAACCCGAAATAATCACCAACCCCTTCTCCCCCAAATTTACCACCAGGGCCTGCTCATCGACGAGAGGGTCGTCCATGTCCTCACCGTCTTTGATGATTTTGGCGCCAGGCATGGGACCTTCAAAATCAGTGCGGCGGGGAATTTCACCGGTGAGGAAAACCCCTTCCTGTAATTGCTGAACATCGGTGGCACAGGTTAACTGAGCACCGGTTTCTTCGATTTTCTCACGTTCAAGTTTCCAAGGCCCCACTTTACCTCTCGGAGTCATAAGGTATTTCGGCCAGAAGACATCAGGGTGGCAGTAGATGGGCAGAGGTGTGCCCCGCCACTCCAAGAAGCCGAGAAGCCCTCCATAGTGGTCAGGGTGTCCGTGACTGAGAAGTAAGGCATCAACCTCGTTAGGCGTGCGTCCCAACGCTTCAAGGTTGTGTTTCAAGGGTTCGAAGGCATTGCCGGTGTCCATGAGCAGGCAAAATGTGTTCTCACCTTGGCTGATGTCCACCAAATATGCTAGCCCGTGACCGGCCAGGAGCGGCTTTTTCAGCTTGCCGGGAACCGCGCGCTCAACCAGGGGAGTGGAGGGTTCAAAAACGTCGATGTAGTTGTCAACAACCGCGGTAATACTAACTTTTTCTGGTAGGGACATGGCGAGCCTCCTATAGCCGTTTCAAGTGTTTAAGAAAACAATGATACCCTGCTCTCGTGCTGCGAAAATGCATAATGATAAACCCTCTATCATGTACGATAAGAATAGTTAAAGGTGGAAGTGAACGCTTCCAAGTCAACTACCAGCAGTTTATATCAATGTGCAATAAAGTGCAAAGTTTTTTGACCAGTCACCATTGGATCACTGAATCGCGGCGAAACCAGAAAAGAAGTCTTTTCCTCCCCTGGTGGGAGGGGATTAAGGGGAGGGGGACTTAATTGCAGAGCGCAAAGAGCATAGGGCGTAGCGTTGAGGGGAAGTATTTTTCGCCTTGCGCTTACCGCTTTGCGCAACGCGCTCCATCACCCCCACCCTAACCCTCCCCCGACAAGGGGGAGGGGATGATGAGGTATATGGAGACCATCTCCATGCGCCTTACCTTCTAGATTTTTGCTCCCCGATTCTGACTCTTCATAGTTCCTTCCTTTAAAGATAGCTTCACGTTTTCGCTTTCGTACGCTATTGTGTTATTATTTGTTGCAAGACGTTGCAACATTCATCCCGGACTCAGGGGATCTGATGCGATATTCTTTGGGCTGGGGCTAGTTGCAAATCAAATGCAAAAAAGGGCTTAAGATCCATGGGTCGACAAGATCTGCCAACCGAAAAGAGTATTTTACACGGGCAAATCAGCCAGTTGCTGGAGAACCTGGGAATCGGTGTTTTTACTGTTGATATAGAGCGGAGGATCACCTCCTTTAATGAGACTGTGGAACGGTTAACTGGTCTCAAGGAAGATGAGGTCATAGGCAAGAAATGTTATGAAATATTCTTCAGTGACCTGTGCCATGGCCAGTGCATGTATAGTGACGCGGTCAAAGCAAGTGGCAAGCCGTTGGCATTTGATATGGAGATTCAAGACGAAAGCGGAGGTCGCCGTCATATCACCAAGCTGGTGTCGCCGCTCTTGAGTGACGATGGAGAGGTAACCGGCTGTATCGAAATCTTTCAGGATTCTTCTGTTTATAGCGAATTGCTGGACAGAATTCGCTATGACGAGCATCGGCTCAAACTTATCCTGGACAATCTGGATATTGGGGTTTTTACGGTAAACCGTGGTGGGCACATAACCTCGTTCAACTCCATGGCAGAGACTATCACTGGGTACCAGCGTCAGGAGATTGTAGGCCAGCATCACGCCAAACTCACGGCTTGCGATCGGCCTGGGGAGACGTGCAGCCTAGCGGAATCAATAACGACCGGTAAGACCCTTGCAAATCTGCACCGGCGACTCTATACCAAAGATGGGCGAAATCTACCCATCCGTGCCAATTTTATGGCTCTTCGTAACGAAGCGGGGAATATCATCGGCGGCTTAGAGACCTTTCAAGACCTTTCTCTCATCCAGCAGCTCAACCGTGCCATCAGCAATAAGTACACATTTGCCGACATGATCGGCAAAGATGGAGTGATGCAACAGATCTTCGAAATTCTGCCAATTGTGGCTGACAGCGAAGCCAACGTTCTCGTCGAAGGCCCAACCGGTACCGGCAAGGACCTTGTGGCCAAGATCATCCACAATGCCTCGCGGCGCAAAGACAAACCTTTTGTGAAGGTCAACTGTGCGGCCTTGCCTGACAATTTGCTGGAATCAGAGATGTTTGGCTATGTCAAGGGAGCTTTCACCGGGGCAGATAGGGACAAGCCCGGCCGTTTTCAGGAAGCAGACGGCGGCAGCATTTTTCTGGACGAGATCGGTGATTTACCCCTATCCCTGCAAGCGAAACTGTTGCGTGTGTTGGAAGATAAGGAATTTTACCCCCTGGGGGGACGTGAGCTCTGCCGGGTGGACGTGAGGATCATAGCCGCCACCAACCAGATCTTAGAAGATCTGGTGCGAGAGAAAAGATTCCGGGAGGATCTGTTTTATCGTCTCAATGTGATGCAGCTGGAACTGCCGCCTTTAAAAGAACGACGAGGCGATATACCTCTGCTCATAAGTAATTTTCTAAAACAGTACAACGTTACCAAAGGGTCGGCGGTGTCGCGAATCGCTGAAGACGCAATGGACATTCTGCTCAACTATGACTATCCGGGCAACATACGGGAGCTAGAAAACATTATTGAACACGCCTGTGTGCTGTGCCAGGGAGAGCTCATTGAGTGGCGGCACTTGCCAATGTATATCCAGGGAATCAAGGGCCACATGGGAGTAGATAGAGTTGCCGGGGCCGAGGTCACGTCCACGCGAGATCAGAGGGAGAGGGAGCTCATTGTGGAGGTACTAGAAAAACACCGCTGGCATCGACAGAAAGCGGCGCAGGCCCTGGGTATGGATCGAACCACGTTGTGGCGCAAGATGAAGAAGTATGAAATTTCTCCTTAGTTTGTTCATGTTGCGAATTGTTGCACATTATGTTGCAATACGTTGCAAATAAATATTGAACCAAAATATTGATGTATTCTAGATAGTTATAATATTAAAGCCTGATAATTGTTGCATGACTGCAGCAACATTCCACCTTCAGGTCTCCCCACCTCCCAACTCAAATCCAGTCTAACCAATTGAAATAACATCCATTTATTTCTTGGCAGCGAGAATGGCACAGCACTGGCATTGTCATCAAACATCGATCCTCGCAGGGGAGTGTCCATGATGCCAGCCTCGCCAAACAATCAATCAGGCCGAGACATTCTCAAAACCGTTCGACGGAGCCTCAGTTTTAAGCTCAGCCTCGCGGTTGGCCTGATTTTTCTGGTGGCAGTGCTTGCCCTCACTTTTTACCTCGTCTCAAGCCAAGAACAACAGGCCTTTGACCGAATGGTGGAAAATGTCAGCCAATTCAGTGACACGGTGAAACGTGGCACCCATTACAGCATGCTCAAAAATCAGCGAGAGAGTTTACACAAAATTATAGAAGCCATCGGGGCCCAGGAGGGGGTTGAAAATATAAAGATTTTCAACAAAGAAGGCGCCATCATGTTCTCTAGTCAAAAAGATGAGATCGGCAATGATGTGGATCTCCAAGCTGAAGCATGTTACGCCTGCCACCGTCGGGACCAACCCCTTGAACGGTTGAGCATGAACGACCGCAGCCGTACCTACCTGAGCCCGGGCGGCTATCGAGTGCTGGGCATGATCAACCCCGTATATAACGAGCCCAGTTGTTGGCTGGCTTCATGCCACTATCATCCTGAGAAACAGAAAGTCCTTGGGGTTTTGGATATTGGTCTCTCTCTGGAGACACTGGATCAAGAAATTCTGGCCACCAAGCAAAAGGTCATCTTCTTTGCCTCCTTGATATTCCTCGTTGTTACCGCCATTGTGGCTGGCTGCATTCTTTACTTTGTGAACCGGCCAATCAGCAAATTGGTTTCTGCTACCAAACAGATTGCCGGTGGTTATTACGATCAGGAAGTGACTCCTATTACCCAAGACGAGATCGGCCACCTGGCCCGATCTTTTGACGAGATGCGGCGAAACATAAGAGACCAGACTCTCGCGTACCAGAAGAGCAAAGAGGAATATCAGACCCTGTTCGAAGAGGTCCCTTGCCAGATGAGTGTCCAGGATCGAGACTTTCGCATCATCCAGGTAAATCGAGTCTTCCAAGAGCGCTTTGGCGACCGCCTCGGGGAATACTGCTATCGTGCCTATAAGGGGAGAGATGAGATATGCCCGGTCTGTCCAGTTGAAGCCACGTTTGAGGATGGCAAGCCCCACTTTAGCGAGGAGGTGGCGCTGGGCAAGGACGGTACTCCAGTTCACATGCTGGTTTCTACTTCTCCCATCTACAATGAAGAGGGTGAAGTGGTGGCCGCTATAGAGATGTCAACGGATATTACGCAAGTGCGGCTACTAGAAGACGAGCTTAAACTCTCAGAAGAAAAGTACCGGACCCTATTCAACAGTGATCCCAATCCTATTTTTGTATTGGATCTTAGTACCTTAAAGATTCAGGACGCCAACGAACGGGCTTACAAATTCTATGGCTATGAGAACGGGGAGCTCATTGGGAAAAGCTTCCTGGATTTAGCTGAAGCCCCGGAGTGGGATCGGCTGAGGAAGGTCTCCTGGGACAAGGAAGGCGCGGTTTTCAAAGTTAGACACCTTACCAAGAACGATGAGTCTATCCTGGTGAACATAAGATTCTCTAGTCTCAAAGAATTAGGACAGGACACGGTTATAGTCACCACTTCCGATGTGACTGAGCGAGTAAAGAGCGACGAGCAATTAATTCAGGCAAGCAAAATGGCCACTTTGGGCGAGATGTCTGCTGGTGTGGCCCACGAATTAAATCAGCCCCTTTCAGTGATCAAGACCTCTGCCAGTTTTCTCAGCAAGAAGATAGATCGAAACGAGCAAGTGTCCTCTGATATTCTTCGGGAGTTAGCAACTGAAATGGACAGTCAGGTGGATCGTGCCTCCCTTATCATCAATCATCTCCGCCAATTTGGTCGCAAAACAGATATTCGCAAGGTAAATGTACAGCTGAATGACTGTATCCACGGGACCTTTACGGTTTTGGGGCGTCAGTTGGAAGTACATGGTATAGCCGTGGAGCTCGAATTAAATGAAGAACTGCCACCCATTAAGGGTGACCGCAATCGGCTGGAGCAAGTTTTTCTGAATCTTATTATGAATGCCCGTGACGCTATGGACGAGAAGGCCGAATTAGGGGGGCATGATGTTGAGAAGGTTTTAAAGATTTCCTCGAAGAAGGAAAAGGATCAGGTGGTGGTGAACATTTCCGATACCGGCTTAGGTATGAGCGAGGAGGTAAAGGAAAAAATATTCGAACCTTTCTATACCACCAAACCGGTGGGAAAGGGAACCGGGCTTGGACTCTCCATCAGCTTTGGCATTGTGCGGGACTATGACGGCACCATAGACGTTGAGAGCGAAGAGGGAAGAGGAACCACCTTCACCATCAGGTTTCCGGCCGCTGAAGAAGAGGGCCAGGAAATTTTGGAGGTAGCCGGTGGCTGAAACTAATTTACACCATGTCCTTCTCATTGACGACGAAGAGGGTATCCGCAAAGTCATGTCCATTGCCCTCAAAGATGCCGGCTATGTAGTTTGGAGCGCCGAAAGCGGTGAGCAGGGACTGGAAATATTCAAGAGCGAAAAGCCAGCGCTGGTGCTCACTGATATCAAGATGCCGGGAATGGACGGCATCGAGGTTCTGCGGCGGATCAAAGAATTGGAGACCGACTCAGAAGTCATCATTATTACCGGCCACGGTGAGATGGAACTGGCCATTAGTGCCTTGCAGCTGGAGGCTTCTGATTTTATAACCAAACCAATTCATGACGAGGCCTTGTTTGTCGCCCTGAAGCGCGCTGAGGAGAAAATCTCTCTGAAGAGAGAACTACGTGACTATACAGATAATCTGGAGCGAAAGGTGAAGGAGGCCACCGCTGAAATCCAACGAATAAGCGATTTTCAGGCCAACCTCATCGACAATTCCTTGGATGGTATTGTTGCTGGCGATGCAGAGAGAAAGGTTGTCATCTTCAACAATAGTGCCCAGCGGCTTACCGGCTATGGCAAAGAAGAGGTGGTGAACCATCTAAAACTAGAGGATCTCTATGGCAAAGATCTCGTTGATCAGTGGCTAAGCCGCGATCAATTGAAGGAAGATCTCTCAAAAGATGCAGTCAGTACTCAGGTGGACACAACCATACAGGCTCGTGAAGGCAAGAAGATACCAATTCGCCTCACCCACACAATCCTAGAGCAGGAGGGGCAAAAGGTGGGTTGTGTCACCTTTTTTCAGGACTTGCGGGAAATTCGTAGATTGGAGACGATGCTGGTTCAGTCAGAACGACTGGCCGCCACCGGGCAAACAGCGGCAAGTATAGCTCATGCCATCAAGAATATCGTAGGGGGCCTTAAGGGCGGGATGTTTGTGGTCAACAAGGGATTCGAGCTGTCAAACCAAAATTACCTCCAAGACGGATGGGACATGGTACAACGCAACATCGCTAAGATCTCCAGCTTGGCCATGGATCTGCTCACATTTTCCAAAGAGCGAAAGCCTGAATACCGCTTGGCACATGCCAATGAAGTGGCTGCCGAAGTGGTGGCGCTTCTGGGGAAAAGGGCCGAGGAGTTCGGAATCAATCTGAGGCTCGAAACTGCCGACGATTTGCAGCCGGTGGCCATGGACATGAGCGGCATTCACCAATGTTTAGTGAATTTAGTTAGTAATGCCATAGATGCCTGCCGACCGGAAATCTGCGGTCACGAAGAAGGAGTGGTCACATTATGCACGTGTAGCCATGCAGACTGGGCAGTCTGCTTCGAAATCAGAGATAATGGTTGCGGCATTGCCGCTGAAGACAAAGAAAAGATCTTCACTACATTTTTCAGCACCAAAGGGGCGGATGGCACCGGATTGGGCCTGCTCAACGTCCAGAAAATTGCCCGAGAACACGGAGGTTCTATCGAGGTTGAATCGGTGCTCGGTAAAGGCTCGGCATTCCGCCTATTGTTACCCTCAGGGCCCAATGAGGAGCAGGAACACCGCAACCAATTTGACAGAAAGGAGGGTGACAGCTCCGCATCGCGCTCAGCCGGGGCGTAAGCAGAGAGGAGGGAGTCGTGGTCGAATACAAGAACATTCTGTATTGCAGTGATTTTTCTGAGGAGGCAGAGATGGCATTCCATCACGCGGTGGATTTCTGCCAGCGCTATGGTGCCAAGCTCCACCTACTTCACGTGCTGCACTCCGGGTACAAATATATGCGGCACGTGGTGGACGAATACGTAAACGACAATAAAGAAGAACAGGTAGCGGACGAAAAACTTGTAGACCAAGCAAAAGCTGATCTAAAGTCTCGTTATGAAGATAGGTTGCAGAAATGCGACCAGACCTTCTTCGAAGTGCGAATCGGGGTACCTTTTGTGGAGATTGTCCGCTACGCCAGAGAACACGAGGTGGATTTCATTGTCATGGGAGCTTCGGGTAGTTCTGAGCTGAACAAACAGACCTTTGGTAGCACGGTGGAAAATGTCGCAAGGCGGGCTCACTGCCATGTGATGGCCATTCGTAATCCAGAGCTTGCCTTCAAGCTACCCGGCTAAAAAAGACAAGGACCGGTCCGAGTCAAGAGGTGAGTATCATGAAGAAAAAGAGGATTCTAGTGGTGGATGATGAACTTGATATGCGCACGTTCATTACTACCCTTCTGGAGACAAGCGGGTACCGCCCAATCATTGCGGTCAATGGTGAGGAGGGCATCCAGAAGGCGCGGGAGAAGAAGCCGGCGGCCATTATCTTGGATGTGATGATGCCTCGGGAGGGAGGCATCCAAATGTACCGAGAGCTGAAAACAGATGAGGATCTCAAGAACATCCCTGTTATAATGCTCTCGGCAATCGCCAAAAAGACCTTCTTCCATTCCCAGCAGGTGCTTAACACCTATCGTGGCCAAAAGGTGCCGGAGCCCGCTGCCTATATCGAGAAGCCTCCGGAGACAGAGGAACTTCTCCAGATTCTTGAGCAGTGTATCGGCTGTTAAACGCAAACGGCTGGTGGGTTTTTATTCAATCATTGCCAGGCGAAATCATCTATCTACGAGGTTAGACTATGGCGGCGAAAATTGGAGTCTATATTTGTCATTGTGGAAGCAACATTGCCGGTAAGGTTGACCCTGAGGGTGTGGCGGAGTTTGCTGCGGGTCTTAAAGATGTGGTGGTTGCCAGGGATTACAAGTTCATGTGCTCAGATCCCGGGCAGGAGATGATCCAGAAGGACATCCTTGAACAGGGTCTAAATCGGGTGGTGGTGGCCTCCTGTTCCCCTAGACTGCACGAGAAGACCTTCCAAGGGGCGTGTCAGCGGGCCGGCATCAACCCTTATCTCTTTCAGATGGCCTGCATTCGCGAACACTGTTCCTGGGTAGTCGAGGATGAGGGTGAGGCCACCAGTAAGGCAAAAACCCTGGTTGCAGCAGCGGTAAGCCGGGTAAGCCACCATCACAGTCTGTCCACCCGGGAAGTTGGTGTTCATCCGGATATTTTGGTGGTGGGAGCAGGCATCGCTGGAATCCAGGCCTCACTGGACATTGCCAAGTCTGGCCTCCAGGTCTATTTGGTGGAGAAAAATCCATCAATCGGCGGGCACATGATGAAGTTTGACAAGACCTTTCCCACCCTGGACTGCGCTGCCTGCATTTCAACACCGAAAACGGTGGCGGTGGCCCAGGAGCCAAACATTCACCTTTTTTCCTACAGTGAAGTGGCTGAGGTAAACGGCTATGTGGGTAATTACACGGTCAAAATAAAACGTAAAGCGCGCTATGTCCGTGAGGATCAGTGCACTGGCTGCGGTCAGTGTGCTGAGGTCTGTCCGGTGTCGGTGCCCAGCGAGTTTGATGAATACCTCAGCGACCGGCAGGCCATTTATCGATTCTTTCCCCAAGCAGTACCGATAACCTTTTGCATTGAGAAGAAAGATCAAGCACCCTGCACCATTACCTGTCCAGCAGGCATAAATGTGCAGGGCTATGTCCAGCTCATCAAACAGGGGAAGTATAAAGAGGCGGTCCAGCTCATCATGGAGCGTCTGCCCCTGCCAGGGGTTCTGGGGCGTGTCTGTCCTCACCCATGCGAGTTCCAGTGCCGTAGGGCGGAGATGGATGAGGCCATTGCTATAAGGGACTTGAAGCGGTTTGCCGCTGACCAGGTAGATCTGGAAGAGCTGCCATTGCCTGAAATTGAGGAAAGGCAAGAAAAAGTGGCGGTGGTGGGTTCGGGCCCTGCGGGATTGACAGTGGCCTACGATCTGCGGCTCAAGGGTTACCAGGTTACCATCTTCGAAGCGCTTCCGGTGTTAGGGGGCATGCTTCGGGTAGGGATCCCTGATTATCGACTCCCTCCAGAGATTTTAGACCGGGAAATCCAGAATATTCTCAGGCTGGGCATCGAAACTCAAACCGGCAAGAGACTAGGATTCGATTTCACTTTGGATGACCTGAGGGAACAAGGGTACAAAGCCACTTTCCTGGGCATTGGCGCCCACCGAAGCTTGAAGCTGGGCATAAGTGGCGAGGAAGATTTCGAAGACGTCTTGGATGCAGTGGATTTCCTTCGGGAGGTAAATCTTGGCGATCGGCAAAAGCCTGGTAATCGGGTAGTTGTCATTGGCGGCGGCAACGTGGCCATTGATGCTGCCAGAGGGGCGTTACGACTCGGGTGTGAGCAAGTGGACATTGTCTACCGGAGAAGTCGCGAGGAGATGCCCGCCTACCCAGAAGAGATTGAGGGTGCTTTGTCCGAGGGAGTAAAGATCCACTATCTCACAGCACCTGTGCGAATTGTGGGCAAAAACGGAAAGGTTACCGGATTTGAGTGTCTCCGAACCGAACTAGGGCCACCGGATGAAAGCGGCAGGCGTAGACCTGTGCCGGTGGAGGGCTCGGAGTTCATTATAGATTGCGATGCGGTCATACCGGCTATTGGCCAGCAGCCCGATGTAGATTGGACAGTGGATCACACCGATATCGAGGTCACCCGCCGGAACACATTGGTGGTAAGTCCAAGCACCATGCAAACCGCTATCCCTGATGTCTTTGGTGCTGGCGATGCGGTCAGCGGTCCGGCAACGGTAATAGAGGCGGTGGCTGCAGGTCATAAAGCGGCGGAAGCTATGCACCTCTACATTAATGGGGAAGATCTCGACCTCTTTGCTGAAGAGTTGGCGGCCAAAGAACCACCGGGGCAGGAGTGGCAGGAGATTCCTGAAGATGCTCTCCCAGAGCCCAGGGCTCATTTAGATCATAGGGATCCTCAGGAAAGCGCTTCTTCCTTTGACGAGGTAGCTCTGGGATTCAGTGAGGATGAAGCACAGCGTGAGGCGAGCCGCTGCATTAATTGTGGGATCTGCTGTGAGTGCATGGAGTGTGTTAGGGCCTGTGAAAGAGATGCGGTTGACCACCAAATGAGGGAGGAAGAGGTCGAGATAAAGGTGGGTAGCATCGTCATGGCCACGGGATTCCAAACCCTGGATCCCACCCCGATGAAACAATACGGTTATGGAGAGTTTGATGAAGTTTATACCGGCTTGGAGTTTGAGCGGTTAAACAACGCGGTTGGCCCCACAGGTGGGCAGATCCTGATGAAGAACGGCAAGGTACCGGAAAGCGTTGGCATCATTCACTGTGTAGGCAGTCGCGATGTGAACTACCATGAGTACTGCTCCAGAGTCTGCTGCATGTACGCCCTCAAATATGGCCACCTCATCAAAGAAAAGGCTGGGCACGACACCCAAGTCTACAACTTCTACATTGACATGCGGTGTTTTGGTAAAGGCTACGAGGAATTCTACCGTAGGCTTCAAGAAGAAGGGATTATTTTCCTGAGAGGGAGACCAGCCGAGGTCACAGACCAAGCCCTCAAGGCTGATGAGGAAGGCAAACTTATCGTCATCACGGAAGACACTTTGCTGGGCAGGCGGCTTCGGGTGCCCCTGGATATGGTGATCCTCTGCACTGCCATGGAGCCTGCAGATGACGCTGCCGATGTGGCCAGAGTCTTTGGAATTAACCAGGGTGGAGACGGCTTCTTCTTAGAGGAACATCCCAAATTGGGGCCTGTTTCTACAGCCACTGACGGGGTGTTTCTAGCCGGAGCCTGCCAGGGTCCTAAAGATATTCCCGACGCGGTCTCTCACGCGGCTGGAGCAGCGGCCCAGGCGCTAGCCCTGGCTACCAGGGGGAAGGTAGAGATTCCTTCTACCATTTCCTGGATAGATCCGAATATCTGTGCTGGATGTCAAGCCTGCATTGATCTTTGTCCGTACTCGGCCATTGAATACGATGAGCGAAGAAGGGTGTCGGTGATCAACGAGGCACTCTGCAAGGGATGCGGAAGCTGCGCGGGTCACTGTCCGAGCGGGGCAGCGCAGATCAACCACTTCACCGGCAAACAGATTTTTGCCGAAATCGAAGGCGTCCTGGACGATTTATTGGCCTAATTCGAATTTAGGATCTCGGAAGGCGCAGCTTAGTTTTTAGATTAAGGAATTGAGGGATTGGGGAATTAGGGGATTAAGGAAGTAAAATGCGGAGTTTAGTCAGGCATTTAGGAAAGGTGGATTTTTTCAATTCCTAAATTTCTGAATTCTTAAATTTATACTCTTTAGACATTTCTGAGGGAGGGGAAAATGGCAGATTTCGAGCCGACGATAATCGCCTTTGTGTGCAACTGGTGTACGTATACTGCCGCTGATCTGGCTGGGACCTCCAGGTTGACCCAGCCTCCCAACGTGCGGATGATTCGAATGATGTGCACCGGCATGGTGGATCCCAAGTATGTAATCAAGGCCCTCTTAGAGGGAGCAGACGCTGTACTAATCAGTGGTTGTCATCCCGGGGACTGTCATTACATTAATGGCAACTTAAAGGCTCGCCGCAGGGTCAAGTTACTGAAAGAGATTTTGCCTCGGTTCGGTTTTGACGAGCGGCGTGTGAAACTCACCTGGATAGGTGCTAGTGAAGGCATTGATTTTGCCAACACCATGAAGGAATTGGTTGAAGAGGTTAAGGCGCTAGGCGCCAACGAAGTGCGACAACAGATGGTAATCTAACCATCCTTGCAGATAACCTGGAGGAAATCGATGGCAAGCACAGCAAAAATTCAAATCGAGGGGCAGAACCTGGTCACCTCATTGCAGGGTTTTTTTAAGACACTTTTACAGGCGGAGGAAATCAGCGCCCTTCTGGTTGCTCAGCATTTACCGATGAAAAATGCGGTGATGCCCACCCTGGTAACTGATCCGGGAAAGCTCGACGGCGCCGATCCGCTTGCGCCCGTCTTTCCCATCAACGCTGCAAAGGTGGTCTCCAAACTCACCAGAAAGCCACTAAAGGGAAAAGTGGCGGCAGTACTTCGACCCTGCGAGATCCGGGCCTTCATTGAGCTCGTGAAGTTGAAACAGGGCAGCGTTGAGGACGTAATCCTGATAGGGATGGACTGTCTAGGCGCTTACAGCAACGTCAACTACCCTAGCTTTACCGAGGATAACGGCACGGAAGGAACTGCACAGTTCTACAGCAATATCCAGGCGGGCAAAGGTACCGCACATAACGGCTTCGATGTTTCGCCCGCGTGCAAAGCCTGTGAGTACCCCATTCCACAAAACGCTGATCTGCTCATCGGGCTGCTGGGTGTTGATACCAACGACCATCTTCTGTTGAAGGCTAACACGGAAGCAGGGGAGGCACTATTGGAAAGCTTGGCACTGCCTGCCACCAAAGAGCCTGCAAGCCGAGCCGAGGCCATCGAAAAACTGGTGGCCGAGCGCATCGCCTACCGTGACCAGATGTATGCCGAAACCAGTGAGGCCACTGCCGACCTGAACAAGCTCATGAGCTACTTGGGAAATTGTGTCAACTGTTATAACTGCAGAGTGGCCTGTCCGGTTTGCTACTGTAAAGAGTGTGTTTTCGTCACGGATGTCTTCGACCACGAACCCTCCCAATATTTGCGCTGGGCGCAACGCAAAGGCATCATTAAAATGCCTACTGACACGGTATTTTTCCATGTTACTCGTATAGCCCATATGAGCACGGCATGTATTGGCTGCGGCCAATGTTCCAATGCCTGTCCTAACAACATACCCGTGATGGAGATCTTCCGGACTGTGGCCAGCTACACTCAGAAGGCCTTTGATTATGAGCCGGGGAAAAGCCTGGAAGACGAACCTCCACTCTCCATATTTCGGGAAGATGAGTTTCAGGAGGTTGTGGCTAAATCGCACTAAGCAGTTCATGTCCGTAGTCAGTGGTCCGTTGTCCGTGGCTAAGGGCATGAAGCAAGGAGCACAGAGTAAAGCCTTGAGCAAGAAACGCTATGTGCTTTGCACTCTACGCCTAGCGGCGAACGAAGTGAGTACACAATGCAACTGACAACTGACCACGGACAACTGACATAAAATTTCACGAGTTCAATGAGGACCAATAAGTTTTTCTGCTGAGAGGGTCATTACCATGAGAAAGAAAATCGGATCAGCCTTGGTAGTGGGTGCTGGGATTAGCGGCATTCGTTCAGCTTTGGATTTGGCAGAATTGGGCTACCAGGTGAAATTAATCGACCGGGCAGCCAACCTGGGCGGCACTCTTTCGCAACTGGACTACCAGTTTCCCACCGACAATTGTGGCATGTGCAAGATGCTTCCCCTGGTGGAACGGGATGCTTCCTCCCAGTACTGTTTGCGAAAGGGCTTATTCCACGAGAACATCGAAATTATGCTTTCTACAGAATTAGTGGGCATGGAAGGGGAGCCTGGAAAGTACCAGGTCACTTTGAGACAAAAACCCACCATGGTGGATTCTGAACTTTGCATCGGTTGTGACGAGTGCGCTCGCGTCTGTCCGGTGGAGGTACCTGACGAGTTCAATGCCGGATTGAGCAAGAGGAAGGCGGTCTATCTGCCTGTGCCTCACAACATTCCAAACCACTATGTGGTGGACATGGAATCCTGCACCATGTGTGGCGAGTGTGAAAAGATCTGTCCCACGGGGGCCATTGACTTCCGCTGGGAGGCACGCAAGGAGTTTCGCATCTTGGTGGTGGACGATGAACTTATCGTTCGGGATTCCCTGAAAGATTGGTTGACTGAAGATGGCTTTCAGGTGGACTCAGCCGAATCTGGACCCGACGCTCTGGAAAAGCTGACAAAGCAAAGCTACCACTTGATGCTTTTGGATATCAAGATGCCGGATATGGATGGAGTGGAAGTGTTGAAGCGGGCCAAAGAAATGCGCCCGGACGTCGTGGTGGTTATGATGACCGCCTATGCCACCGTGGAAACTGCTGTGGAAGCAATGAAAATTGGGGCCCTGGACTACCTGATGAAGCCCTTCGACCCCGACACTCTTGTACCTCTGGTGGTCAAGCTCTACGAAAATCTGGAGCGAGCCGACGAACGTGAACTTGAGGTGGGAGCGGTAGTTCTGGCGGCCGGCTTTGGATCATTCGATCCAACTGAAGCAATCGCCAACACTTATGGGTACGGCGAGGTCCCCAATGTGGTTACGAGCATCGAATACGAGCGGATGATCAGCGGGACCGGACCAAACGAGGGGAAACTTGTGCGGCCCAGTGACGGCAAAGAGATCCAAAAAGTGGCATGGCTCCAGTGTGTCGGTTCGAGAGACATACAGAGCAATGCAGACTATTGTTCTTCCATCTGCTGCATGTTTTCCATTAAGGAGGCGCTGCTGGCAAAGGAGCGCAGCAATGGCAAAGTGGACACGACCATCTTCTATATGGACATGCGAACCTTTGGCAAGAACTTCCAGCGATACAAGGACAGAGCAGAGAAGGAATACGGGGTTCGGTTTCAGAGGAGCAGAGTCCACTCGGTTGAACAGATGGGTTTGGGAGGCGATCCCAAAATCACCTACACGGACATCAGCGGGGCAGAACATGAAGAGGTTCTTGACCTAGTTGTGCTCGCCGCTGGCCAGAGGCCGCCGGCAGGCGCTGAAGCGCTGGCAGAAATGACCGGAGTTGAACTAAATCCATGGGGATTCTGCCAGCTGCAACCATTCTCCCTGAGCCTCACCGAACAAGAGGGCGTGCTGGTAAGTGGATCTTTTTCCGGACTTCGGGATATCTCAGAATCGGTGATTCAAGCGAGCTCTGCTTCTTTGAGGGCCTCCAGCCTTATTCATGCCAAAGGGGGTGGTCTGGCTGAGGCCACCGAACCGCAAGCTGTTTTTCGTGATGTCTCGCGAGAACCGCCGGAGGTTATGGTAGCTCTCTGCAGCTGTGGGGACAATCTGACCCAAGCAGCTAAACTGGACGAGGTGGAAGAGGCTGTTGAGGACCTGGACTCGGTTTCCCAGGTGCAGCGGATTGAACGTATTTGCACCCAAGAAGGGTGGAATCAGTTGGAAGAAGCACTTCGGGACAGTAACGCGAATCGTCTTCTAATTGGGGCATGCATGCCTTACGTCTACACTAAGAAGCTGCGAGAATTAGGAAAAAATAGTGGGCTGAGTTCGGCGCTCATGGAGGTGGTGGACATTAGCACCCCGGCATTGCCCGGGCGAAATTCCGATTCAAAGCAAGTAGGCCGGGACATATGGGCTGCTGTGGCCATGGGTGTTGGCAAGTTAAAAGGTATGGACCCTTCAAATTTGCCTTCCACCTCAATAATACAGAAGGCATTGGTGGTTGGAGGTGGCATTGGCGGCATGAGTTCTGCCCTGGCCATTGCTGAGCATGGTTTTGAAGTGTTCCTGGTGGAAAAGGCAGAAGAACTGGGAGGCAACCTCAGGGCACTGCACCGGACTCTTGAAGGGGATTCCCCTGAGGAACTCCTGGCGCGGACAGTGACACAAGTTGAGAGGCATCCTAACATTCACATTTATACCAAGTCTCGAGTATTACATTCCCGAGGCAGAGTGGGACGGTTTCGTACCACCATCGAAAAAGATGACGGGATGGGTGAGAGCTTGGAGCACGGAGTAACGGTGCTGGCAACAGGAGGCATGGAAGCCAGTACCGAGTCATATGGTTATGGCCAAAGCGAAAGTATCGTCACCCAGCACCAACTCGAGGAAAAACTCCATTCTGGTGTAGTGAATCCTGGGGAACTTAATGTTGTGACCATGATTCAGTGCGTTGATTCCAGGGAGGAACCGAGAAACTATTGCAGCAGAGTGTGCTGCTCGTCGGCTCTAAAAAATAGTCTGTATTTAAAAGAACAAAATCCAGAGATCGACGTTTATGTCCTTTACCGCGATATCATGGCTCACGGTTTCCTGGAGACTTATTACACGAAAGCGCGCCAGGCTGGGGTGATTTTTATCCAGTATGAGGTAGGTGACAAGCCTCGCGTAGAAGTCGCAAATGGTCGTATTGCGGTTGGCCTTACGGATCCAATTCTCGATCGAGAGGTGATGATAGAATCCGATTTGCTAATCCTCAGCACAGGCATTGTTTCAAACCAACAGGGAAAGATAGCGGAAATATTTGGAGTGGAGACAGATCAGGATGGCTTTTTCCAAGAGGCGGAATACAAATGGCGACCGGTGGACTTTATCAAAGAGGGAGTCTTCACCTGCGGCATAGCCCATTCACCCCGTTCCGTCACCGAGACCATCGCTATGAGCGAGGCAGCCGCGCAGCGCGCTTTGAGAATACTGAGTAGTGAGAGAGTAATGGCGGGCAGGACGGTAGCAGAGGTACGTCACAGCCTTTGTTCTTTGTGCGAGAAATGTATTGCGGCCTGTCCGTACGGTGCCAGATGGCGCGACGAAGATGAAGAGAAGATTTTGGTGGATGAACTCGCCTGCCAGGGTTGCGGTTCGTGCGCAGCTGTCTGTCCGAACAGCGCCTCGGTACTGCGTGGTTATCTTGATCAGCAGATGTTCTCCGTCATTGATGCAGCGTTGGAGGAGATTTTTTAGCGATCAGCTATCGGCTTTCAGCCGTCAAGTATTCTTGAGCTGATTCCTGACAGCTTACCAAAGGAGAAAATATCCCATGAGCGAAGAGAAACGAGAACTAGCTGAGGGTCACACCGCGGAAGACTTCATGGCCCCCATCCGGGAAAACATTCTAACTTGCATGCAATGCGGCACCTGCACCGGATCCTGCGGGAGCGCTTATGCCATGGATTTCACCCCTCGGCAAATGTGGCGCATGATTCAACTTGGCTTGGTGGATGAAATCCTTCACAGCAGGACATTTTCCCTTTGTTCAAGTTGCTATTACTGCACCTTGCGCTGTCCACGGGGTTTGCCTTTGACAGAGACCATTCATGCTTTGAAGCAATTGGCTATAGCCAAAGGAACAGCAGAAAAGAAGGGAGCACGTTTCTATCAGACCTTTCTTGACACGGTTAGACGCTATGGGCGGGTGAGGGAGATGGAGCTCATGGCCAGGTATTTTATAACCATGAAGAGTCCCGTGCTCCCATTAAGTTTCACTCCTTTGGGTATGAGGCTTATGATGAAAAGAAAAGTCTCCCCTGAAATGCCGAAATTCTTTGGGCCAGGGAAGTTGGACGCCATTTTTCGCAAAGTAAAAGAACTGGAGGCAAGTTCATGAGGTACTTCTATTACTCCGGATGTTCTTTGGAGGGCACAGCGCTCGAATATAACCTCTCCACCCAAGCGGTCATGCAAGCACTGGGAGTAGAATTGATAGAACTGGAGGATTGGACCTGCTGCGGCGCCAGCGCAGCGGAGACAATCAGCGATCTACTCTCAATGGTACTCCCGGCGCGAAATCTGGCCTTAGCCGCGAGAATGGACAAAGATTGTGATTTTTTGATCCCTTGCAGTGCTTGCTATCTCAATCTCAGGAAGGTAGACGAACACCTAAAAAGCGATGAGGGACTCCTAGAGAGGATCAATGAGGTTCTGCAGGAAGAGGAATTAAGCTACCAGGGAGGCATCCGATCTCGCCATTTGCTCGATGTGATCGCCAGCGATATTGGTGCAGAGATGATCAAAGCTAAGGTGAACCGCAAATTGTCAGGCCTGCGCATAGCTCCATATTATGGTTGTCAGGCCTTGCGTCCTTACGGGGGCTATGACGATCCTGAACAACCTCGCTGTATGGAGCCGTTAATCGAGGCCCTTGGCGCTGAGGTGCATTCTTGGACAATGGGTGCCAAATGCTGCGGTGCTGGGCTGATGACAACGAAGAAAGAAATCGCCGTTGAACTAACGGGTAAACTGTTGAAGGCGGCAAAGGGGGCCGACTGTATTGCCACAGTGTGTCCCATGTGCCAAATGAACCTAGACAGCTATCAGAAAAAGGTGTCAGCGGCCAAAGGTGAAGACTTGAGAATTTCGGTTCTCTACCTCCCCCAGCTCATTGGAATGGCATTTGGTCTGGATGAAGAAGGTTTGAAGCTAGGCCTCAACATGGCCTATACTGACTCTTTCAAAGCCAAGCTTGCGAGCTAGCGTATATTAATCACGAATCTTTTCCTCTCCATTCCTTTCGCTGACACAATGATCCCTGGAGCGCAATGTAGAAGTTTAGGATTTTGCAGTAGACATATTACATACTATGTGATATGTATTTATTCAACATCGAAACCCTGGTCCTTAGGGCCATATGAGAGTTCAATGGCTTTGCCGGCAGAAGAGGTTTCAGGTTTTTGTTTTTCTTTCCTGACACCTGACACCTGACACCTTGATATTTTTCACCACTCCATCACTCCAGCAGACTGGAGCAAAGGGGAAAGAGTATGGAAGCCCCCTCAGGGGGTCTCCCAAAGACGGGTCCTTCGGGTCCGGAATCTCTACTATGGGTCTAAAACGTTACAACAAAAAGGAAGCGCAAGCACGGGAAACACACAAGAAGATACTCATGGCCGCTGTCGAGCTGTTTGCTCGCCAAGGCTACCACAAGACCACAATCACAGACATCGCCCAGGCAGTTAATCTGACTTCAGGTGCCGTATTTCACCACTTTGAGTCCAAAGAAGCTTTGTTGGAGGCTGTGGTGGATTGGTTGGCGCGAGGCATAACAATCTACTCAGATCACCTGAATCATGAAGAAAAGGGCTCACTTGCTGCGGCAGAGGGTGTTGTGGATATCATGTGCGAGCATTTCCGCCGGCAACCAGAGGCCACAATCTGTCTGGCGACATTAGGTACTGAATTTGCAGGCAGTAACCATCACATGGAGAAGCGACTCAATAAAGTTTACGATGATTTCGTAGAAGCTTTCTCCCGTATTCTGGAAAATCATCCAAAGGTAAACGATTCACGCGCAGCTGCAACTGCCCTTGTGGGTGCAGTACAAGGTATTGCTGTACAGGGTCTACTGCAAGCGCCGGAGCGGAGCATTGATGAGTTGGCTGAGGGTTTCTTGAGCCTTTTGGCTGAATGGTGAAGGAAGGCGATTTGAGATTTCGGATTGCGGATTGATGAAAGGCATAGAGCATAGAGCATAGGGCATAGAGTAAGGAACCAGGAGTCGGAATCCAGGATTCAGGTTTCAGCTTTTGTTTTTTTCTGACACCTGACACCTGACACCTGAAACCTCGAGATCTGATGCTTGAGGATGAGAATGATAAAGATAATTAGGCTAAAACCAAATGGCAGAAAGGAGAAGCACCGTGAACATAGTAGTCTTGGTTAAACAGGTGCCGGACACTGAGACGAAGATCAAGATCGGCGCTGACGGCAAATCCATAGAGACCAGCGAGATCAAATGGGTCATGAACCCTTATGACGAATATGCCGTTGAAGCAGCTCTTCGTCTCCAAGACAGCGTTGGGGCCAACGTCACCATTCTCAGTATGGGGCCGGAGCGAGTAGTGGAATCCATCCGCACTGCCTTGGCGATGGGAGCAGAAACGGGGGTTCTGGTTGACGATCCGGCAACGGAAGGAAGTGACGCCCTAGGAAAGGCCAAAGTACTTGCGGCAGCGCTCAAGAGTCTGGAGTTTGACTTGGTTTTTTGCGGCCATCGAGCGGTTGACAGCGATGAGAACCAGGTGGGAATCATGGTGGCCGAGCTCACAGGTATTCCACATCTGGGACTGGCCATAACGGCAGAGGTTGCGGACGGCAAAGTAAAAGTACAACGTCCCATAGAGGGAGCCAAGGTGACCATGGAGGCAACACTCCCGGCGTTGGTGACCTTTGGTGGGGCCCATGCAGTGTGGAACCCAAGGTATGCGTCGTTGCCGGGCATCATGAAGGCCAAGAAGAAGCCTTTGGAAACAAAGACGCTTGCTGATTTGGGACTCTCTGCAGATGAGGTAGGCGCACAGGCAGCCAAGGTAAGCGTCACCACCATGGAAATGCCCCAAGAACGGCAACCGGGTCGCAAACTCGAGGGTGAGACCGCAGAAAAGGCGAAAGAACTGGTCCGGTTGCTCCACGAGGAAGCGAAAGTCATATAACAAATGTCTAAAATGAGCTAAAGTGCCTAAAATGTCTAAAATTATAAAAATTTCAATATATTAGGAGAATGATAAAATGGCACAGGGTGTATGCATAATCACGGAGTTTCGAGAAGGTACGTTTCGGCGTGTTTCCTTTGAAATAGCCAGTGAGGGAAAGAAGCTTGCTGATGAATTGAAAGAACCTCTCCTGGCGGTTGCCTTAGGTGAAGGTGTGGAAGCGGTTGCCGCAGATCTTGGAGGTTACGGGGTAGAAAAGGTATATGTGGTTGATGATGCACTCCTCAAGGACTATCGGGCTGAAACGTATGTGCCGGTTGCTGCAGAAATCCTGCAAAACCTCAGTCCGAAGGTGATCCTGACCGCGGCCTCGGTGGACGGTAAGGATTTTAGTGCAAGGCTAGCAGCCAGACTCGAGGCTGGCTTGGCCACGGACTGCACCGAGTTGAAGGTTGAGGGAGGCGGGCTCAAGGCAAAGAGGCCCATGTATGCAGGGAAAGCCTTTGCCTGGTGTGAGTGGGCAGAGGGGGCCTGGCCCCAGATGGCCTCTTGTCGGCCCAATGTGATGGATTGTCTTGCAGCGGACGCATCCAAGAAAGCTGAGGTGGAGAAAGCTGAAGTGGCCCTCCCTGAAGGTAATCTTACTCAGGTAGCAAGCATTGAAAAGGATGCCGGCGGCAAGCTCGATCTCACCGAAGCCGAGGTTATCGTCTCGGGGGGCCGAGGCATGAAAGGGCCGGAGAACTTTTCCATGTTGGAAGAGTTGGCCACCATTCTTGGTGGTACGGTAGGTGCCTCTCGGTCGGCAGTGGATTCGGGCTGGCGTCCCCATGCCGATCAGGTGGGTCAAACCGGCAAAGTGGTCACCCCGACTCTTTATGTTGCCTGTGGCATATCAGGAGCTATTCAGCACCTTGCCGGTATGAGTTCGAGCAAATATATTGTTGCAGTCAACAAGGATCCGGAGGCACCAATCTTCAGCAAAGCAGACTACGGTATAGTGGGGGATCTCTTCCAGTTTTTGCCGGCCTTTATCGAGGAAGTGAAGACACTGAAAGCGACGTGTTAGCTCAGTCAATGTGGGAGCGGCTTTCCAGCCGCGATTATTAGGCAAGTCGCCAGCGTGTTAGCTGGCCAGGGGCCGCTAACAGCAGACACCAGGCAGCCGGTCACTAGGCACTAGGGACTGAGCACGAGGCACCAAAAACAAGTATTAGGCAGCAACTAGTTGGGAGGAGCTCAGTTTTTATTGCTTTTCTCCTGAATTCTGGCTCCTGACTCCTTGCTTTTAAATGCTCAATCCGCAATCCGCACTCCGAAATAGGAGAATGCCATGCAACCAGGTTACTTCCCCGCCAATGTTATTTTCATTCTGCTTTTTGTGGCGGCGAACGGTTTCTTCCTGTTTACCGTCTATAAGCTCTACCAAATCTTGAAGTTGGGGCAGCCCGAAGAGCGCTTTGACCGGACGGGGGAGCGGATCAAGAGTGTGATTACCTTCGTCTTCGGACAACGGCGGGTGATACGCGAACCGGCTGGCTGGGGTCACTTTTTCATTTTCTGGGGTTTCGTAATCATTACCATTGGCAGCTTAGAGACATTCGGGGTTGGCATTTACCATGGTTTTGCTTATTGGAAATTTCTGGGCAAAGGTCTCACCAGCTTACTCTACTTACTTCAAGACCTGTTTTGCGCTGCCGTTTTAGTTGCTTTGTTTGTCGCGCTCTATAGACGCTTTGTGGTTAAACCTGAGCGCCTCAGATACGAGGACCAAAAGGCAACCAACCAAGACGCCTGTATCATCATTGCTCTCATCCTTCTTTTGATCGTACTGCTTTTTGGGGCGCGGGCTGTGGAATATCTCCTGGCTCTAGGGGAGGCAGGTCGCTACTTTCCCAGGTTGGCATTCATCTCGGTTGGCTTTTCCAGTCTCTTTGCCGGACTCAGCCAAGAAGGTTTGCAGTCTTGGTACAGTTTCTTCTGGTGGGGGCATACCCTGGTTATCCTGGGATTCCTTATTTATATACCCTTCTCCAAGCATTTGCATCTGCTTGGTGCGATTCCCAATGTATTCTTCCGGCGGCTCAGCTCAGTTGGCGAACTCAGCAAAATGGATCTGGAGGACGAAACCGCAGAAACATATGGGGTCTCAAGAATAGAGGAATTCACCTGGAAGCAGCTTTTGGATCTCTATGCCTGCACAGAATGCGGCCGCTGCTCGGATAACTGTCCTGCCACTCTCACCGGGAAACCTTTGAGTCCCAAATTAACCATCCACCATCTCAAAGAGCATCTGCAAGCAAAGGGTAAAATGCTGCTGGCCCAGCAAGGGGCGGCGGAAACTGCCCCAGGAAACCCTGAAGGTGAATTAGGCAAAGCTCTGATAGGGGACATCTGCCAGCACGATGAGGTCTGGTCCTGCACCACCTGCGGCAACTGTATTGAGCATTGTCCGGTATTCATAGAACACATTGATAAGTACGTTGACATGCGTCGTTATTTGGTTCTTATGGAGAGCAATTTTTCCCCAGAGGTCCAGAATGTAATGAGGAATTGGGAAACCAACTCCAATCCTTGGGGTCTGGGTTTTGCTAGCAGGGGAGATTGGGCCAAAGGTCTGCCGGTAAAGACTCTCGCCGAGGATTCCCAGGTGGAATATCTCTATTATGTGGGGTGTGCCGGCAGTTTTGACGAACGGGCCAAGAAGATCAGTTCCGCTCTGGTGACACTTCTCAATGAGGCCGGGGTGAGCTTCGGTATTCTTGGCGCAGAGGAGAAGTGTTGCGGTGAAACGGCCAGGAGACTCGGCAACGAATATCTCTTTCAGAGCATGGCCACCGAGTTGGTGGAAATTATTAATTCTTATGGGGTGAAGAAGATCATAACCGCTTGTCCACATGGCTATAACTGTCTGAAGAATGAGTATCCCCAGTTTGGTGCTGGTTGGGAGGTTTACCATCACAGCGACTTTCTCGCCAGCTTGATAAAAGAGGGGCAATTGCAACCACAGCAAGGTATGGACAAGAATTTAATTTTTCACGACTCTTGTTACCTGGGTCGCTATAATGATCTTTACCAAGAACCGCGAACTGTGCTGAATTCTATTGCAGACCTGAAATTTTTCGAAATGGATCGAAGTCGCAACAAGGCTTTCTGCTGCGGCGCTGGTGGTGGCAGAATGTGGATGGAGGAAACTCTGGGAGATCAGAAGATCAACGACGCCCGAACTGAGCAGGCACTGAAACTGGAGCCGGATATTATAGGTGTCTGCTGCCCCTTCTGCACCACCATGTTCGAAGACGGGCTAAAGACTTTCGACATGGATGAAAAGGTCAAGGTATACGACATAGCAGAAATTTTGGCCCAGAGTATAAAATCAGACAAACCGCCAGTGTAGGGGACGTTGGTAGGTTTTGAAGGTTTTCCTTTGTCAGGGCACGTTGGTGACTCTGAAAACCTTTAAAACCTACCAACGTCCCCTGTCACATAAAGAAACTCTCGACCTCTCCTATCAATGTGTGGTAGCTTGTCAGCAGTTCAACTCGCCCACGTCAGATAAATCAGAACGCTTGTCGTCATTACTATGCTATCTCTGCATTTTCTGAGATCACTGCGACAATAAAAAATCAGGGAGGTATAGCCATGGAAAAGGCCTGGCATCGGTTTTATGACAAGGGTGTTCCTTTCGAAATTGATCCTCCTGAGGATCCTCTACACAGGCAATTAGAGAAATCAGCTCGAGACTTTCCTCAGGTCATAGCCACCGAATTCGTAGGGGCACGACTCACCTACCAGCAATTGGCTGATCAGGTCAGCAGGTTTGCTGCCTCTCTCAGTGGATTGGGGGTCAAGCCCGGGGACAGGGTAGCCATTATGCTCCCCAATTGTCCGCAAACCGTCATCAGCTATTATGCTGTTCTCAGTATGGGTGGCGTGGCCGTAATGACCAACCCAATGTACGTGGAAAGGGAGATGATCCATCAGTTCAACGATGCTGGGGTAAAAGTGCTGGTGGGTCTGGATCATCTGTTTCCGCGCATCGAAAAGGTCTGGAAAGAGACACCGGTGGAAAACCTCATCATCACGAGTATCAGGGATTACCTCCCCTTTCCTCTCAATCTGCTGTATCCCCTCAAGGCCAAGAAGCAGCGACTGAACATGAAGGTTCCCTACTCCGATTCCATCCACTCGTTTACAGGCCTGGTAAAGACCAGTCCTGGCGATCCACCCCGACCAGAAGTGGACATGGATGAGGTAGCCCTGCTCCAGTATACCGGCGGCACCACCGGAGTTGCCAAGGGGGTGATGCTCACTCACAATAATCTGGCGGTCAACGTGGCTCAGATTACTACTTGGCTGACAGATCTGAGACGAGGCCATGAGCGTTTCCTCTGTGTGGTCCCCATATTTCACGTACTCGGGATGACTGCGGTGATGAACTGGCCTATTTGCATGGGCTGCACCATGACTCTGGTACCTAAGTTCGAAATCAAAGATTTTCTCAAGACCATCACGAAGACGAAACCGACCATCGCGATTCTGGTTCCAACCATACTCACTGCCATGGTCAATTACCCAGAGCTCTCTAAGTACGATATCTCCTCCATCAACTACGTGGTCAGCGGCTCGGCCCCCCTCCCAATTGAGATTATGAACCGTTTCGAAGAAATCACCGGCAGTGTGATTTTGGAGGGCTACGGCCTCACCGAGTCATCGCCCGTAACCCACGTGAATCCAGTGAAAAGTAAGCGCAAATCTGGATCCATCGGTATCGCTATTCCCTCAACAGACGTTCGTATCATGGACCTGGAGACCGGCACAAAAGAAGAGCAGATAGGGCAGACTGGAGAACTGGTGATCAAGGGCCCTCAAGTTATGAAGGGCTATTGGAATATGGCCGAAGAAACCGCCGAAACCCTCAAGGATGGCTGGCTCTATACCGGCGACATTGCTCACATTGATGAAGATGGCTATGTTTTCATCGTCGACCGCAAGAAAGATATGATCATCGCCGGTGGTTTTAATATCTATCCGCGTGATATTGATGAAGTCCTCTATGAACATCCCAAGATTGCCGACGCAGTAACAATAGGGGTTCCGGATGAATACCGGGGAGAGACCGTTAAGGTTTTCGTGGTGCTCAAGCCCGGCGAAGCTCTTACCGAAGAAGAAGTTATCGCCCACTGCAAGGAAAAACTCGCAGCTTACAAGGTTCCCCGCATAGTGGAATTTCGCGAAGAATTACCCAAAACTATGGTAGGGAAAGTGCTGCGCAAAGAGTTACGCGCAGAGGAACTGAGGAAGGCAGGGAAAAGTAAAGAGTCCTAAGCCACCAGGCAAGGCAGCCTGAGAAACCAGAAACTGCTGCATAGCACATTTATAGGGGACGTTGGTAGGTTTTGAAGGTTTTTCTTTGAAGGGGGGCATTGTCCACTCTGAAAACCTTCAAAACCTACCAACGTCCCCTGTCATATAGAGGCCCACTATGCCAACACTGGAAGTCGACGGACGGGTAATTCACTATCTGACCGGAGTCAATGGAGTAGCCCCTGAGAGGCGTAGCATCGTTTTTGTTCACGGAGCAGGTGGCAATGGCATGGTCTGGCAGAATCAACGCAGAGGCCTGGATCGGGGAGTAAACACAATCTGCCTGGATCTTCCAGGCCATGGGCAAAGTCATGGGGCAGGCTGCACCACAATTGCCGATTATAGCCGTTGGCTGATACGCTTCATGCAACGGTTGGAATTGAGTGGAGCTGTTCTTGCCGGCCATTCCATGGGCGGAGCAGTGGTTCTTGAGGTGGCCATCGAATACCCTGAGGAGATTGATGGATTGATACTCATTGGTAGTGGGGCACGGCTTAGGGTTAGTTCCGAAATTCTTCGGGGAATAGAAGCAGATTTTGAGAGCACGGCTGAGCAGTTGGTCCAGAGGTGCTACGGGCCTGGGACTTCAGAAAAAGTAGTAAAATGGGGCTTGGAACAATTGCTTGCTGAGCGGCCGAGCGTCATACTCGATGATTTCAAGGCCTGCAATGAGTTTGATAAACTAGGTAAAATAGGCGGTATTAGACATCCCGCTTTTGTAATCTGCGGGAGTGATGACAGTATGACACCTCCCAAATACTCCCGGTACCTTGCTGATAATCTCCGGCGAGCCACCCTGAGGGTCATAGACGGGGCAGGACACATGGTGATGGTGGAAAATGCCTTCAAAACGAACGCTGCCATCTTGAAGTTTCTCGCCACTCTTTAGCTATCAAATGAGCATGGGGCATGGGGCATGGAGCATAGAGGAAGGAGCATAGGGGAAATTTCGAATTGCGAATTTCGAATTGCGAAATATGAAATCAACGGCCCGGAATCTACATTCCGAAATCCGAGATTTCCTGGCCCTCTACCTTTTACAATAAATGACAGCGTAGCGTAATGACCTAATGACGGCGAAGCCTAATGACCTTAACTTTCGCCGTGTCTCCGTTTCTTTGAATCTCCGCGTCGTCCCGCTGTGTCTAGTGCAGCCACGCTGCTCTTGCCAACCGGTAGGGACCCTTGATAAAATGAGAGCTTGCGGTTGTTTGAACGTGATGATCTTACTTAAATTCGAGAATAGATGATGGCAGGCAAAGATTACTACAAAATCCTTGGTGTGAGTAAAAAGGCCAGTGAAGACGAGATAAAGAAGGCCTTCAGGAAGCTGGCCATGAAATACCACCCTGACCAAAACAAAGGTGACAAGCAGGCAGAGGAGCGCTTCAAAGAGGTCAACGAAGCGTATGCTGTGCTCAGCGATAAAGAAAAACGTAAGCAATACGATATGTTTGGAGCTGAGGGTTTTCAACAGCGGTTTAGCCAGGAAGATATTTTTAGTAATTTCGATTTCGGCCAAGTGTTCAGAGAATTCGGTTTCGGCTCAGAGGATGTCTTGGGCCGGATCTTTGGAGGAATGGGCGGCAGGCGACCTTTCGGCAGAGGTGGAGGAGGTTATTATTCTGGTGGTCCTTTCGGGCGCACGGCCCAACAACCTCAAAAAGGCAGCGATCTGGTTATGGACATGCAGGTGAGCCTGAAAGAAGCCGTGTTTGGCGGTTCCAAGGTGGCAGGATTCAACAAAGGCGTCGGGGTTGAACGGGTTACGGTGAAAATCCCACCTGGAATCTCTTCCGGTAAGAAGCTGCGCATTGCTGGAAAAGGACAGCAAGGTGCCTGGGGAGGACCTGCGGGTGATTTACTTATCAAGGTGCTGGTTTCGCCTCACCCGGTCTTCGAGCGCAGAGGAGACAACCTCATTACCAGTCGGGAGATCACTCTTACCCAGGCGGTTTTGGGTACACAGATAGAAGTCCCCACTCTTGATGACAAAAAGCTCAGCCTCAAAGTGCCCCCCGGAACGCAGAGCCACACGCAGTTGCGAATCAAGGGTCACGGCGTGCATCGGTTCAATAAGACGGGCAGGGGCGATCTGTATGTAAAGATCATCGTCAAATTGCCCAAGTCCCTCACACCGGAACAGGAAGAGCTATTCAAACAACTCGCTGAACAAGATCTGTAGCTAGTAAGACTGAGATATGCACCTCTCTTAAATTCGAATATCGAAATTCGAAATCCGAAACAAATCCCAATGACCAAAATCCCAATAACCCAAATTTCAGTTTGTTTAATGATGTCTTATGTTTTGAACATTTGTACATTTGAATTTTGAATTTGTTTCGTGCTTCGTGCTTCGAATTTCGGATTTGCTGCACTTGCCTTCGCTACAAGGATGCGCACGACAAACTCGAAAATGTCCGAGTTGGATCAAAAGACACTCAGAACTGCAGCGGTGGACTTCCTTTATCTCTTGGACCACCAATATCCCCGC
>JASFGC010000007.1:0-29437 GCA_050123975.1 Syntrophobacterales bacterium
GTGATAAGTCCGCACGGTCAACTATTTCCAGATCCATGATCCTATGTACACCCGGCCTCAAATGTACGAGCAGCGCAGGGTGTTCTTTTCCCTGGTAGTCCAAGATAGAAGGCAATTGCTCCCCGTAAACATCAAGGGGCATGTCTTTCCAGTTCCAGTCTTCGGGCAAATTATCACGGGGTAGATAGGTTGTAGGTACGACGACAGCATAGCAGCCGCAGGTGCCAACAGTGGTGACCAGAACAGGTCGTTCTCGGGAATCCAAGGTTATGACGACCAAAACACCCACGTTATTGCCGCTGGTAAGGTTAAAAGGAACTATGCTGAAGGGCACTTTGGGAAAGTGGATTCGGTAGACCAAATTGGTGTATTTTCCGTGCTCGGTGGAAAATTCTTGCTTCAGATAAAAGATCACCGGCTCTGTCGCATCCACGTAGATGATCTCTTCGCCTTTTTCATCATATCTGGCCGCCGGCCGACCAATGCGATTATACTCTTCTTTGTAATCGTACGTTAAAAAGACAGGGGCAAATCTTTTGAGAATTTCTTCTTCTTCTCCGGCGGCCTTATAGATTGTATGCACCTTCTCCGTGGGCAACTTCTGATGGTGAGCACACCCGAAGACAGTTATGACTAGAGTAATCAAAAAAACTCTTGCAGTAATCATTCTTCACTTCTCCCGGGAACCGCTCATGCGGGTTAATTTTGTATTATAATCATTTTTTTGTGGAACACACGGCATCCCTCATTTTGCGCTGGTCATCCGTCCATTATTATTATAGGTTATCGCCTGTTTCTGTCGTCTCTTGAGAGTCGGTTATAAAAAGCCGTTATTACCACAAAAGCAGGAAAAAATTGACGCTTTCATAAACAGGCAACGTCTGGACTGTGACAGGAGTGAGATTTGATCGGAACCATCGTGAATACGGGAGCCGTCTTGGCCGGAAGTGCGGTTGGCATTTCTGCCGGCAAACGCTTGCCAGAGAGAATCAGGACCATTCTCATGCAGGGTCTTGGCCTTTCGGTAATGCTCATTGGCTTGAAAATGGCCCTCTCGGGCGAGAAATTGATCGCCACAATCGGCTATCTTCTTTTGGGAGGATTAACGGGAGAAATCCTCCGCATTGAAGAACGTATCGAAAGGGTAGGGGAGTGGTTGAAAAAGCGTTCAGGATCTGACTCCTCATCCTTCGTGCAAGGATTTGTTTCCGCGTCTCTCCTTTATCTCGTTGGTGCCATGATGATTGTCGGTTCCATACAGGATGGCACCGCGGGAGATCCGAGCACTCTTTATGTCAAATCGCTTTTGGACGGGGTTGCCTCCATAGCCCTGGCATCTACTTTCGGAGTGGGGGTTGCCTTTTCTGCGCTTTCCGTCTTTGTGGTCCAAGGCTCCATAACACTCCTGGCCTCGAAACTGTTGTTTCTCCAGAATCCTCAGGTCCTGAACGCTATAACCGGTACGGGAGGACTGCTTATTTTGGGCATTGGTATTAATCTCCTGGAGCTCAAATATATAAAAACAGGCAACCTCTTGCCGGCGCTGGCTTACGCCATCATCGGTGCTTTGGTTTTGTAATGTCATACTGATGGAGTGAGTTCGGAACAAGTGCACCTTGACGCGGAGACACGGTGACGCGGAGACACGGAGAAAATGACGTCTCAAAATAACCTGAGTTTCTTGACCTTCCATGTAATTTCTCAGATTGAAGGGCAAAGGCTTTTTCATCCATCGCCGCATCACCCCATCGCCGTTTCTCCGTTTCTATAGGAAAGGAGGTTTTATGATTGCAGATTTGATAAAACAAACCAGAAGTTACCGACGATTTCACCAGGACTTCAAAATCGAACTCGAGACGTTAAAAGAGTTGGTGGAACTGGCAAGGCTCTCGGCGGCGGCAGGCAATCTCCAGCCACTCAAGTACATGCTTTCTAACGATTCCGAGAAAAATGAGACAATATTTGAAAATCTTGGCTGGGCCGGCTACCTCAAGGACTGGCCCGGCCCAGATGAGGGTGAGCGACCTTCAGCATATATCATTGTTCTGGGAGACACCCGCATATGCAAATCATTCGGCTGTGACCATGGTATTGCCTGCCAGAACATTATGCTGGGTGCGGTTGAAAAAGGCTTGGGTGGTTGCATGATAGGTTCAGTGAACCGAGAAAGACTCAGAAAGAACCTTCATATACAGGATCAGCTCGAGATACTTCTGGTGGTGGCGCTGGGCAAGCCCCAAGAGACTGTTGTTCTCGAAACTGTGGGGCCTGATGGCGATATCAAGTACTGGCGGGACAGTGAAGGGGTGCACCACGTGCCCAAGAGAAGGCTAGAAGACATTATTGTGGGGTAGGGCATAGAGCATGGGGCATGGAGCATAGAGCATGGAGAAGGAAGCGAGAAGGGAGGTCGGGAATAAAATCAAATCCTATCATCTTAATTTGCCACGTCTCGCTCGTCTCGCAGTTAGTTTTGTGTAGTCCTTAGTTCCTAGTGCTTAGTTCTTAGTGCCTAGTGCTTAGTGCCTAGTGCTTTTCGCCAGCTGTCTGCTGCAAGGGGGAGATAATGGGAAATATCTTATTAATGCCCGTCCTGGGTGTTCTGGTTGGGATTGGCGCTGCTTTTACCGGACTGGGAGGTGGGTTTCTCATGGTACCCATCCTGCTGTTTGTCGGCTATTCAGCGCACAAAGCAGTGGGGACTTCTTTTCTCGCCATTTTGGTCATTTCCATTTCTGCCTTGGTGGCTCACAATAAACTGGCCAACGTCGACTACAAGGTTGGAATATTACTGGGCCTCGGCGGCATTGTTGGAGCGCAAATGGGGGCGCGGCTGTTGCAGCATGTATCCACCGCCCAGTTCAAAAAGATCTTCGCCTGCATCCTCGTTGGCCTGTCAGTATATCTCTTTTACGGAAAGTAAGCAGGTATTTTATCCATACGGACTTTTTACCCAAAACATCCCGTACATAAAGTGGGTAAAATTACCCATTTTGTCTACGGGATAAAATGGGTAAGTTGAACAAGGGAGTGAAACGGAACGCTGCCACTAGCCATTCCATTTTTGAACTGTTACAATTCGCCCGTTATTGGGGCGATATCCTCTGAACCTTCCAGAAGATCTCGCCCCGGTTCTTCTATAAAGCGGTCACAATTATCGTAACTTGGTCGTATCCACCGTATGTTATACGATTTTCATATCCATACCCGCGAGTACTCGGACTGCTCCATAAGTCTGGCAGAGGAAATATGCCAGAGGGCTGTTGAGGCGGGGCTGGCGGGAATCGCTCTGACCGAGCACGACGTTTGGTGGCCCCTGTTAGAGGTCCAGAAACTGCAACACAGGTTTCCTGAACTAATAATCATTCGAGGCATGGAACATTCCTGCCCTGAAGGGCATTTCCTGGTATTTCTCCCCAATCCTGAAAACGGCGACATTCCGAACTGGTGCTCAGTGCTCGATCTGATTCCCTTGGTCCACAATGATGGGGGTATTGTCATCTGGGCCCACCCCTTCCGCTATAGCTCAAAGCGACCTAATTGGCTGAAACATGTTCAACCAGACGGAATGGAGGTGGCCAGCAGTAACATGCACGGCCAGGCTGAAACCATGGCAATAAAAGTAGCTACTGAGACGGGAATCATGACGTTTTGTAACAGCGATGCTCATCATGCCTCCCTTCTGGGTAACTACGGCAACGAGTTGGATTTTTCTTTGACCAGTGTTGAAGACTTCATCACCTATGTACGCAAGCAAAAAAACGGAAACGGTATCAGGCCAACCTCTCCGGTGGGAGCGGCTTCCTGGTCTTGAGCTTCTCATCCCGAGCTGCTTGCCCTGAGCGTGTCGAAGGGTCGAAGGATAGCCGCGGTGCACTGCAGCCCGATTGTTCATTACGGTGGAAATCGGATGGCTCGAACGGTTAGCAAGACCGAAATCTACGTTGGCTACACCATCCTCATTGTCCTGTTGGTGATCTGTGGCGGGATATTCCTCAAACAGTCTCGGTACGAACAATCAATCCTCAAGCCTGGCTTACTGCAAACAGAAAGTCTTTCTCAAGCGCTTCCTCCCACCAGTCCTCCACTGGACCTTATCCAGTTCATTCCGGATGGACTGACCCCGCTTACTCCCCCCGAGGTCTTTGGGTCTGAAAACCTCTCCGATAAGATTAACGGTAAGGCTGAACTCTATCTTTCAGCCGGATTTCTTCGTCTTGTTAGTCAGCGTTTTGCCATTGAAGATGAGCCCACTGTTTGGATGGAGGCGTTCATTTACGACATGGGTTCCCCGCGAGGTTCTTACGCTGTTTACAGTCTACAGAAAAGGTCCGATGCCGCAGAGTTGGACACTGGAGATTTCGCCTATAACACAGCAAATGCACTTTATCTTGTTCATGGTTCTTACTACGTGGAGATAGTTGCCTCGGTTGCCCAGCAAAGGATGGCTGAATTGATCCTCTCTTTCGGGGATAATTTTGTCCGCAAAACCACAGCAGGAAGCGAGGAAATAAATGAATTTATGTTATTTCCAACCAAGCACCTCGATAAAGCAAGTATCTCTCTCTTACCCTCAGATGCCTTCGGCTTTGAGCAGTTCGATTCAATTTTTACTGCCCAGTATGAAGTGAAAGATACAGAGTTAACCGCATTCCTGTCCCGGCGCCAGAGTCCAGCCGAAGCCGTCAGACTGGTGGAATCCTACACCTTATTCTTACGAGAATTCGGTGGTACCGAGTTGAAATCGACCCTGAACATACCCGGAGCAAAGCTGGTGGAAATAATGGACACTTTTGAATTGGTCTTCAGCCGGGGCAGTATCCTTGCCGGCATCCACGGAGCCGAGAACAGAAAAGCAGCGGAAGAGCTTGCCCTGATGTTGCACCAAAATCTGGCGGAGGAAAGCCAGTGAATCAAGAATCGCAGCAACAAACAACAAATCGACGGGATTTCCTTCTCCGGTTGCTCAAGGGAGGTATTTCCATCGGTGCTGCTTGCTCCTTGAGCTATTGGTTATATGATGCCACCGGTCCTGAACTAGTCCGAGAAGAGAAGGACCTGGTGACCCTTCCGGACTTCTCTCTCCCCAGCAGCAAAGGCAAAATGAGCATTGTTACAGGGGTCGATCGCTCTAAAACGGTTAGACGAGCCTTTGACGCCATGGGTGGCATCGAAACATATATCCATAAGGGCGACAGGGTGCTGCTGAAAGTAAACGCTGCCTTTGCAACTCCTCCGATTTTATCGGCGACAACGAACCCTCAACTAGTGGCTGAGGTAGCTCACTTGTGCAACAAGGCCGGAGCCTCTTCTGTGGTGGTCACTGACAATCCAATAAATGATCCGGCAAGTTGCTTCTCTCTTACCGGTATTGCCGATGCGGCCCGTTCGCAGGGGGCAAAAGTCTTGCTACCCAGAACACGCCTCTTCCAGCCTACTACGGTTCCAAACGGAACCTTGATAAGAAATTGGCCAATCCTCTGGGAGCCATTCCTGGGAGTAAACAAGGTGATCGGCATCGCTCCGGTTAAGGACCATCACCGCAGTGGTGCTTCCATGACCATGAAGAACTGGTATGGCCTTTTGGGCGGTCGACGCAACATTTTCCATCAAGATATCCACACGATCATTACAGAATTGGCCATGATGGTAAAACCAACTCTCGTCATCCTCGACGGCACCACAACCATGATTGCCAATGGTCCCACAGGCGGATCATTGGCTGATCTGAAACAGACAAACACCATGATCGTTAGTACCGACCAGGTGGCGGCCGACGCCTTTGGAGCTACCTTGCTGGGAAAGACCGTGACAGATTTGCCCTACATCTTTAAAGCAGAAGCAGCAGGGCTGGGCACGGCAGATTATGAAGTGCTCAAGCCGATACGTCTAAAGGTCGCCTAGCCACTGATGTGAGATGTGGGATTGCGGAATGCGGATTGCGGATTTGAGATGTGAAATGTGGGTACGCATGGAGCATGGTGCATAGAGCATGGGGCATGGAGATAAAGCGAGAAAGGATTCTCAGGTAATAGGTAATGGGTGATGGGTAAAATCCTATCACCTATAACCCATGACCTATAACCTCTAAAACACTGTTTCTAAGTCTTTTACGGCTTGAACGATTTCATCGATAGCATCGATTGAACAATGCGCATCGTAACGGTCAGACGCATAACTCAGGTCTTCTTCTTCCTGCTCTTTATCTGGTTTTGCATAGTCACTACCATTGGGGTGAAGTGGTGGCAACTGCGGGGTTGGCCGGTCAATTGGCTCCTCCAACTTGACCCCCTGGTAGCGGTGGCTACCATGCTCAGCACCCAGTCACTCTACCGGGGCCTTTTGTGGGCATTGGTCACCGTGGTTCTGACCATACTTCTGGGAAGATTTTTCTGCAGCTGGGTATGCCCTTTTGGCACCCTGCACCATTTCGTCGGCTATCTGGGGAGACGAGCAAAAAGAGCTTCAGAGAAAATCCGACTTAATCAGTACCACCCCGGCCAGTCCATCAAATACTACCTTCTCATATTCTTGCTCACTGCGGCTGCTTCCGGCCTACTCGGCCGTCTGCTCAGAATTGTTCCCGAAAGACCCACGCTTTCCATGGTGGTGGCGATCATTGTTTTATTGGGTCTGGCATTGCTCTCCTTACTGAAAGTCGTGCCCAGCCCAAAGAAAGCTCTGATTGTTTTGTTCAGCCTCATCGGATTCTGGTTGGGACTCGGTCTCATACTCCCGGCCGAAAACCTGATCGTCGCCTCCCTGCAGACCGGTCTGCTGGACCCAATTCCTCTTTTCCATCGTTCAATAAACCTTACTCTTTTGCCTCTTGCAGAGGGGCTTTCAGCCAGCCAGCGCTATTACCAGGGTGGCTTGTTGATCGGAGCTGTTTTTCTCACAGCGGTATTCCTGAACCTCAAGGTTCCTCGATTTTACTGCAGGTTCATCTGCCCGCTGGGCGCCCTTTTTGGTGTGCTCGGGACTTTCGCGCTCTGGAGAATAGGAAAAAGTGGGGATGAATGTAGCCAATGCCAACTCTGTGACACCAACTGCGAGGGAGCCTGCCAACCAACTGACAAGATCCGCATAAGTGAATGTGTACTTTGCATGAACTGCCTGGAAAGCTGCCAACACGGTATCGTCAACTACCGCACTACGGTTTCTGAGGCCGGTGAGATACCCCTGCCAGATTTTTCCCGCCGGGGATTTCTGGCCTCCTTTCTCTCAGGAGCAATGGCCGTCCCAGCGGTTCGTCTGGGTGGCTTGGTAGGTCCCAACAACTTTCCCCCTGCAGTTATTCGCCCTCCTGGCGCCCTGGCTGAACCTGACTTCTTGGCCCGATGTCTCAAATGCGGTCAATGTATGCGAATCTGTCCAACCAATATCATTCACCCCGCCGGACTGGAGAGCGGCCTTGAGGGATTGTGGTCTCCCATATTAAACTTCCGAATCGGCACCAGCGGCTGCCAACTCAACTGTGTAGCCTGCTCACACATCTGTCCCACTGCGGCGATCAGGCCTATCACCCTGGAAGAGAAACTTGGTCGAAAAGAATTCGCCCAGGTCGGTCCAATTCGATTGGGCACCGCCTTTGTTGATAGGGGCCGCTGTCTGCCCTGGGGCATGGACAGACCATGTATTGTCTGCCAGGAGAACTGCCCGGTGAGTCCGAAGGCCATTTTCACCAGAGAATATTTTAGTACGATTCGAAACGGGATATTTCGCCTCCTCCACGTTGACGAGCAGACCCTGGAACTTGAGGGGGCGGGTCTGGCGCAGGAGCAACTGGCTACGGGTGATTACTATGTTACAGCCACCCACCGGGGCAAGGAGCAGCGTTGGCTCATCATCGGCAATATCAGCAACAAGGTGACCCTCGCTGCAGGTAACTCCCCGGCTACTGCACTGGAGCCTGGAAAAAGAATTGCGCTACAGGTAAAGCTGCAGCGTCCCTATGTGGACCCAAACCTTTGTATTGGCTGCGGCATTTGCGAACATGAGTGTCCAGTGAGTGGCAAGAGAGCCATCCGGGTTACTGCGGAGAATGAATCCAGAAGCCCGGGGAGATCTTTGTTACTGAGGAGTAGTTAGATCAGTACGCAGCGAGCAGTGGGCAGATTAGAAGCGACGCGGTGAGACGGAGACACGGTGACACGGCGAGACGGGGAAAGACGACAGAGGACGGAGGACGGAGGGCAGAAAGAAACTAGGAACTAGAACTAAGAACTAGGCACTGAAAAACAACACTGAGAGGCGGGGACAGACTGACGCGGCGAGAAAGGACTCTCAGGTTATTGGTGATGGGTAATGGGTTATGAGTAACAATCTATAACCTATGACCTGGAAAACACGACTTCAACCGTTTTAACGGTTGCAACGATTTAACTATTCGACCATGTGACCAATCAACTAACTCATCTTCGCTATGCGCTTTGCGCCATGCGTATCAGGAGGATCAGGAATGTCTAAGAAAAAAGGTAATTTCACCCGGAGAGATTTTCTAAAAACAGCGGGGGCGGCAACCGTAGGCTCTCTTTTGGGCGCATCCGAAACAGTAGGCAAGATCAGTGCGAGCTCCGACAAAGAACTCTCGGTGGTTCCCACACGATTATTTGGCAACACGGGAGTACAAGTCTCAACCCTCTCTCTGGGCGGCATGTTTGATATCCCTTCCAATCAATTGCTTCTAAAGCAAGCCCTGAAATGGGGGGTTACCTATTGGGACACCGCTGATTGCTACGAGGGTGGAAGAAGCGAAAGAGGGATCGGTAAGTTTTTCAATAAATACCCTGAAGCCCGCGAGAAGATATTTCTGGTCACAAAATCGGATGCCAGGGATCCAGGGGGCATGACTCGATTGCTCAACAGATCCCTGGAAAGAATGAATACGGACTACGTTGATCTCTATTTCGTCCATGGAATTAGCTCCATCGATGAGCTCGATGATGCCACTAGAGCCTGGGCCAAGAAGGCCAAGGCCAAAGCAAAAATCAAATTCTTCGGCTTTAGCACGCACGGCAATATGGAAGAATGTATGCTGGACGCGGCCAAACTGGGTTGGATCGACGGTATTATGATGACCTATAACTACAGAATTATGCATAAGACTAAGATGAAAGAGGCTGTCGCCGCCTGTAAAAATGCTGGCATTGGCTTAACGGCGATGAAAACCCAGGGAGGGTGGTCTTATGGCTCCTCCAGTGCAGCGAAACTGGTGGACACTTTTATCGAAAAGGGGTTTACCGATAACCAGGCTAAGCTCAAGGCAGTTTGGACAAATCCGGAGATAGCCTCTATATGCTCTCAGATGCCGAATCTTACCATCCTGATGTCCAATGTTGCGGCCGCTATGAACAAAACCAGCCTCTCGGCTGGTGATCTGCACCTTCTGGATCAGTACGCCCGGGAGACCGCCTCTCGCTATTGCGCCGGCTGCAGTAATATCTGCCAAACAGCGTTGGCTGAAGATATTCCAGTTGCTGATGTCATGCGCTACCTGATGTACTACGAAAGCTATGGGGATCACGAGCGCGCCAGGTCTCTGTATAATCAACTCTCACCTGCGACCCGCAAGCGGCTCGGCACTATCGACTATTCCCTGGCTGAAAACAGATGCCCGCAGGGGATCCCAATTGCCAGAGCAATGAGAAAAGCCCAGAGTGTGCTAACCTAGCCCGGACCAGGAGTGCGCCATATGACCGAGCAGATGGAAAAAAATGACCTCGAAAGCTTCCTGGAAGCCCTTGGACTCGACGAGGAACCAATGGGCATGTACTACACCGATATGGAACCCGAGGAGGGGATAGCGCCAAAACCTGGACTTTTACCCACCATTGAAATGGAGGCTCGAGGTGAAGTGGATTGGGGAGCGCTTTTTGGTGATTTCTCTTGCGTGATCGGCAATATCTGGCGTGCCCGCAAGAAAAAAACAGCAGCCTTCTTCGAAAAGGAGCGGTTCGGTTGTTTGGGCGCTGCCTTCTACCTGGGTTTTCTGAAACCACAGCTAAATTTCATTACCCATTATGTCTCCACTGGTATACCTGATCAGATGGAAGGGGAGCGCTACCTGGAATCTCCAGAGGTGACGCGAGATTTCTTTAACACTATAGATCCACCCCAGGCCCCCGCACGCTATTGTGTGTTCAAGCCTGTTACTCAATTCGAGAAAGAAGCTCCACCTGAATTGGTGATATTTTTTGCAAGAGCGGAAGTAATCTCAGGTCTGAACCAGCTGGTCACCTTAGTTACCAATGATTTTAAAGCCGTTTACTCTCCCTTTGGTGCCGGCTGTTCTAACATTGTCACCTGGCCTCTGCGATATCTGGCCTAGGGCAAACTCAAAGCGGTTCTAGGGGGGTGGGATCCTTCTGATCGAAAATTCCTCAAGACCGACGAAATTACCTTTACCGTTCCATTTGAAATGTTCCAACGTATGATGAATCGTTGGTCTGAGTCCTTCCTTACCACCAAGACCTGGACCACGGTGAGAAAAAAGATAGAGCGCAGTCGCAAGGCATGGGGAGAAGGGGAGTGAAGGTGGATTGCGGATTTGGGATTGTGGATTGCGGATTTGGGAATAAGGTTGGATTAAAATACTAGAAAATTGTTAAAACCCTCCAATGCGCACAAATTCTACTCTTCGGTTCAACTTGCTCCTGTCAGCAGTTTTTTCAAGTGGCCTGGATTCCCCATAGCCAAAGGCTCTAAGTCTACGGGGATCTATCTTGTGACGGCTTATGAGATAATTTTTTATGGCCTTGGCTCTGGCTTCTGAAAGCTTCAGATTATATGCTCTTCCCCCTATAAGATCGGTATGGCCTTCGATTTGAATGATTGCTTTTATCAGTTCTCCTTTAAGTGCCTTGCCGAATTCATCCAGCAGCGGGTAAGCTTGTGGATCTATTTTTGTCTGGTCGAACTCAAAGGTAATAATGGCTCCCACTCGAGGTGTTAGTTCACTTCTGGAGATCACAGCCAGACTTTTCATTTGAAATCTTTTACCACCAATGATTTTATAGACTCTGCCATTTCTAGACTCGTACTCCACTCCCTTGTAGATAGTTCTTCCGTCTTTTAGACTCAAGTATTCCACAATTTCCTTCTCAGTCTCGGGAAACTTTAAATCAGCGGCAAGGCCACCAATGGGAAACAGATACAGAAGCGAGAATATAGCTATAATAACGGATGCCTTTCTCATAACCTCCTCCCTTCAAGGATATCGTTGTGCTAGAGCTAATGGGAAGTCGCCAAAAATCTCTTTACGGGCCAACCATGGAATTTGATAGTTTTCAGTAAGATTCTTAACTTCACGGATTACAAAATCCACCAATTCATAGAATTCTACGTATCCACTCCTGTCACGGTCAGCCTCTTCAGGTGTTTCGCTTAAAGCCTTGACAATAGAATAAGTAAAAACGCCATAACCTCCACCGATATCCGGACTTTCTAACGATTGCTGCCTACCCTTGGAAGCAGAAAAAACCATGATCCCACTCCGCTTGCCCATGGCAAGAGTGTGAGCCAAGTCTTCATTGGGAGGTAAATATTCACTCACTATGCTGCCGGAATGGCAGGCGTCGAGAAGCAGAATTACTCTACCTCTTATCTTTGTCAGACTTTGGGAAAGAAGTTCCCAATTGAGGCTGCCACGTGCCGGACGAGCCAGAGAGCTTGCAGGAGTCATGAAATAAAACTTCCCGCCTGCCGTCTTAAGCCCGTGTCCGCCCAGATAGACAACCACCACGTCATTCCTCTTCACTGTAGCCAGCTTGCCCAGCTCTTCTATAATCCGGTTGGCAGTAACGTTGCTGTTAGTCAACAGAGTAGTTTTAACAGCATGATAGTGCTTCCCTTCCTGGTTTTTAAAAACTTGCGCCACATGGTAGGCATCGGTGTGGGCAAATGAGAGCTGTAGTTCGTCTGGAAGGAGGGGATAGCGGCTCACACCCACGCTAAGAACATAGAGATTTGGTTTGGCAATATGGGCAAGCTGGCACTCCACATCCACGTAACGAGGGATGCTGGAAAAGCCCTTGTTGTTGAATGCTATGACTGTTATACGATTTCCTCCCGGCAATAAAGGCACATCAAGACTGACTTCTTTGTGTGAACCATTGACTGGCACTTCAACCTTAGGCACACCGTTTACATAGACTCTCACATCTTTAATCTTAAACTCATCTTCAACCTTGAATGCTAAGGGATAAGACTGACTACTCGTTTTTTTGAAACCCATGTGGTCAACCATCTCGACCCTGGGAGGAGGAGATATTACCGGAGTTGGCAAACCGCTCTTTTTGTTACCGAGAAGTCTGGCTCTGACTATGTCAGGGCGGCGGAACAGTCTGGCAAACTGCTCAAAGCCGAAAAGTTGATTGCCAAATACCCAGCCCACAAAGATGTTGCCTTCGTGGGAAGCTGCATAATATCCATCCGGAGTATAGGCAATTGTTTCCCCCTCTGGCAGAGGAATGAGGTCCGCAGTCAAGTAGATGTCCTCGTGGTTTTCACCCACGGCCCAAAGCCTCAATCCTTCATCTCCACCCAAGACCATAAAACCCTCTGGACTAAAGGCAAAAGAGCTAACATATTTGTAGTCCCTAATTGCTTTAATCTGGCCAAAATCCTGAACCCGCCAAAGTTGGACAACATCTCCTTTGCCTAAAGAAACTAAAATCTTCCCGTCTGGACTGAAGGCGACGGCGTCGACTGGAGATTTATGCCCTTTCAGTGTCTTTACTATTGAGCCATCGGCTACTTTCCATATTTTTGTAGTTTGGTCGTAACTACCCGAGGCGAGGAGGGTTCCATTGGGACTGAAAGCTAGAGAACTGATCTTGCTTCGGTGACCTTTTAGGATTTTCACTAAAACCCCGTCAGACATCCTCCACAATTTCACGGCCTGATCTGCACTGGTGGCGAGATAATTGCCATCAGGGCTAAAGGCTAGTGCGGTAGAACCGCCGGCAAATCCCTTGAGCTTGCCTATCGCCCTACCGGTGGATGTCCAGTAAAAAGCAACTTTCTTGTCAGTCGCCAAAGCCACGATTTCGCTGTCAGGACTAAAGGCAGCAAATACAGACTTGATGCTTCCAGCAGAAACCTCCCACAGAGTTGTGTTGTCTTCCAGGCATACCACTTTCAGCGTCCTGGACCCGGTGATTACTGCCATGTACTCACTATCGCCGCTGAACAGGATCTGCTTCGGAGCCCCCAATCCTCTCAAAACCCCAAGTTTTTTCAATTCTGGCAACTGCCAGAGGTGAATTTGTCTTAAACTGCCACTCGCCAGTAATTTGCCATCGGGACTAATACTGATGGCTTTGGCTATGTTACGCTGATGTCCCTTTCGGGCCCAGATCTCTCTAAAGTCTACCAGCCGATACATTCGAACAGCATGGTCAGTTCCTCCTGTGGCAAAAAGCCCGGTCACTGGGCTGAACGCGAGGGCTCTGATCTGTCCACCTGGAACTCGAATCTTCTTGAGGGGACGCAAATCCGGTACACTCCAGAATCCTAGGATGCTTCCACCACCAGTCGTAGCCAAGACACGGCCGTCTGCACTGAATGCCACTTTTTTGACACTGTACTTATGAACTGTACCTGAGTTCAGCAGGGTCCCATCAGAAGTGCGCCAAATCCTTACACTATTATCGTAGCTACCAGTTGCTAACAAGCGACCGTCGGGACTAAACCCTAGGCTCAATATCCCAGCGGTGTGTTTCTGGAAAGTCCTTAGGTGTTTTGTCCGTGATGAACTCCACAACTTGACTGTTTTATCCAGGCTTCCGGAGGCCATATACCTGCCATTTCGGCTGAACAGCAGTGCACTTACCGTAGCTGTGTGTGGATTTATCTTCTTCTTTAATCGATGCCGGGAGAGCCGCCAAAACTTTATCGAAGGATCCTGGCTATATTGACGGCCAGTGAAATCTCTTAGAGCACCTGAACTGGATACAATCTCATCAGAACCTGGCAAGAAAGCAACACAACGGACTTGGCCCTCATGGGCTTGGAACTTCTTTAACTGGCGCCCGGTCTGCATACTCCAAACTCTTATGCTCCCGTCTGAACTTCCCGCGGCAACCAAATTTCCCTTGTCATTGAATACTACTGTCTGAAATCGATCTAAACTGTCTCCCTGGAAATTTCTTACTAGTTTGCCATCGAACACTCGCCATATCTTCACTTGATTATCCGAACCACCGCTGGCGAGGAATTTTCCGTCTCGACTGAAAGCAAGGGAATTAACAGTATCGGAATGCCCTAATGAAATGGACAAATCAGGATGAACAGAAAAAACTTCACTTCCAGCCAACCTAGATAAATCACCATCAGAGCTCATCTGGCGGCTGCTGCAAGAAGATAGGAATATTAGAGAGCCGACGAGAAGAGACAAAACTGAAAGGTGTCTTGATTTCATTTCTTTTCAACAGAGATAGATCAGAAGACGCTCTGAATCTAATGTAGCTGGTCAGGCGCAGGAACGAATCTGCTATTAACTACCGTCTTTATCCATGGGGCTCTTTGACAATCGCCTTTTTCGTCAAAATAGACAGGACCAGACATGCCGTCGTATGATTTCTCCTTACTGTTTATCGAGGCAACATACTCCCTAATTTTCTTGCGATTTGGGCCGACCTCAATAACAGCCTTTAGAAGAATTCCAGTTGCATCAAAGGCATTGGCAAATATCCAATGTGGTTTTTTGCTTAGAGAAGGCATGGCAAAGAAAGTGTTTTCTGCAGCCTCTTTCGCCAGATTAAGGTATTTTGCATCATCCAACACATCGACAAACTTAGGAACATCCATCCCCAATTTGCTTGCCTGGAGAGCAATAAGGGCAGCCTCGGCAGGCTCGCCTGAGATGAATAAACCTTCAGCATCCTTCTTTTTTGCTTTGGTTAGGTCTTTGGTGAAATCCTCAGCTCCGGTCTTGAAAGACTTCTCTTTAACAATGTCCAAGCCGATTTTTTTAGCCTCCTCAACAAACCCCTTTCTCATTTCTTTGCCGTAGCCTGTCTTACTGTAGAAAACTGCGACTCTATTGAGATTCAGGAATTCCTTGGCATAACGAGCCAAGGACTGGCTGTAGTAATCGTCGCGGTGAGAAGTGCGGAAACCCCAGACACGGCCTTTGCGATCAGATGCCTTGTCGCTTATTGCTGCTCCGGCAGTCACAGAAGGAGAAATGACCGGAACTCCCTCTTTCACGTAAGTCGCTAGTGCGGCCAGATGAGCCCTGGTGCATACATGGCCAACAACACCGAGAATTCTTGTATCCTCTACGATCTTCTTTGCAACAGCGACAGCTTTCTTGGGAGAGCACTGTTCATCCATAACCACAATTTCCACATCCTGACCGTTTATACCACCTGCGGCATTAAACTCGTTCACCTTTATGGTTGCCGCCTTTTTCACAGCGCTACCCGCCCTAGCAGCAGGACCGGTTAGAGGTGCGGCCACCGCGATGACAATCTCATCTGCCAGAGCTTTGCCGCTGAAAATTAACAGCACTGATATTAACATCGCTTTCAATAAGGCTTTCTTGCACATGGGATCCTCCTCTGGTGCAGAATTGAACTGCAATTCTCAGACCATGGTAGTGGTCAGATCCTTGCAGAACCACGAAGGCAGCTGAATCATTATTTTCCCATGGCGGCTACTGAATGTCCAGATGCGGGGCGCTCTTGATAGAATAGGGGGAATTTGATTCTAAAAAGGGGAGCCCCCACCAACGCACAAGGCTCTGATGGGGGCAGGGGCCATAAAGCTAGAGCGAGACAAGGAGTTTTTGATCCACTGTTCTATTGACATAGGCAGGAATGATGCCAACAAGCAGAGAAGGGAAATTAAATAAAGAAATACAATAACTTATTTGTGGAAATAGAAGGCGAATACCCTTTGTGAAATCACCAAATTTGGCGAAATGAACAAAATCAGTTTGGCCCATGAACCAAACTCTTTTTCCCGCCCTAACCATACTCATAGAAGCCCTTGGGCTGCAGCTCTCTTGAATTCTCTCCTACCTGCAAGACCAGGTACTTTCTGATGTCAAAGCAGAGATCACATTTGGACAGATATTCCCTGGATGGTTCGAAGCCATATTGCCTGACGGCGAGATCCGCAAAACCGCTGATTCCTTCGCGGAAAAGGGTGGTCAAAAAGGGATAATCTCTTTGGGAGAGAACAGTGCCGACATGATCAGATCTTATGGCAAGACCAGAACAGAGTCCCGCTATATAGTTTCCATACAGGTCAAAGTGGAAGTGACTGACATCCAGGAGTTCTTTGCATCCTCCCTTGTTTGCTGCAAGAGTGTCCTGGTAACTCCTGGTTCCATAAACTCGGGCAAAGGTCTTCAGAGCTCTGCCACCAAAATGTATCCAATACCGCGAAGGAATCCTCGAAAGGTAATCGTCCCCATACTTTTCTTCATACTCGGAAACCGGGTGTGTAGTCCGGTCGTCGAAAGCAGCAATTTCCGGATAAAATTCTGATATCCAGGGGAAAACGTTTATATCAGCCTCTCTGCACGCTTTTATTACCCCTTTGACTTTGTAAAACGGTATATGCTCATTATGAAATGGACTCATGGATATAAGCAGGGTGGAAAGACCACTTTCTTTCAGAGAAGACAGAGTCTCTATTGCGGACTCTTTTTCTTTGAACCAAGAAGAATTTGTCTCCACATACTCAATGTTAACCCGCAGAGAGCGAACTGTTTCGACAACCATCTTCAGTCCAGCAAGGTCCAGAAACGGCTCTCCGCCGCCGATATGCACAGAACGGCAGCCCAGGCTCGTAATCTTCACCACGATGTCGATGAGGGTCTTTCTGTCAATGTATTCCTTCTTCCACCGCGGGCTGCAATAATAAAGGCAATGACCACAGGCAGAGGTGCAGTAGTAATTGGTGATTATACCTCCTGACTGCAACCGTCTAATCTTGAATTCTCTCTGTCCACTAAACAAAGGCTATTCTCCGCTGGGAAGTGATGCATTGTCCGTTGTCCGTCGTCCGTTGCGCTCACTTTGTTCACAGCAAAGCGCAGGGCGGTTTTCCATTTGAGGTTTTCACTTTGCCCTATGCAGCCTTCTGCCACGGACTACGGACTACACGAGATCAAGTCCCCACTTTTTCAAGGCGGCCACACCACCTTGAAGGTTACAGGTGTCGCCTATGCCCATTTGGTCCAGAGTTACCTGAGCCTCATAGGAACGCACGCCGGTGTTACAAATCAGCACGAGTTTCTTGTCTTTCGGCACTTCCGCCATTCTCAGCCGCAGTTCATCTTGAGGAATACTTTGCCAATAATCCGGATATTTCTCGACAAAAGGTTCCGCATTCCCCCAGCCACGGCAGTCCAAGAAAACCACGTCGCCTTTCTCTCTTTGTTTCCACAGTTCATCGAAATCATCCACATCCACAACCCTGTTCTTTCCAGCCAAAATGTTCTCTGCCGTGTTTCCGAGAGCGTTGAGAATATCCATGGCCGCGGAAAATGGTGGAGAGTAGGCCAGTTCCAGGTTACCTATATCTTCTGTGGTGGGATTGTATTTGAGAATGGAGGCCACGGCATTGATCCGGCCAACCGTGCCGTCACCCATACTGCCCACGCCTTGGATCCCGAGTACCCTGCCGGTACCTTTTTCCACCACCATTTCCAGGGTCATAAGATCCTTTTCCGGGTAAAAATGGGCCCGGTCAAACTGGATTACCAGAGCACTAATGGCATCAAATCCTTCCCTTCTTGCCACATCACTAGTCAATCCAGCAGCAGCAACAGATAATTCAAATACTTTCACAACAAGACTTCCCACAGCACCGGGAAATTCACTATTCCCCCCGGCAAGATTGGCGCCAATGATTCGTCCCTGTCGGTTGGCCATGGAACCAAGTGGATAATAACCGGGCTTGCCGGTTATCACATTGGTCACTTCCACGCAATCTCCACCTGCGTATATATCCGGATCGGAGGTTTGCATTCTCCTGTTCACCACGATGCCGCCCCTGGACGAGACCTCTAAACCAGCAGCTCTGGCTAGATCAGAATTCGGTTCAGCTCCCACGGCAACGATTACCATATCTGTTTCAATGACTCCCCCAGTGGTGATGGCCCGCTCCACTTTTTTGTTTCCCTCCAGACGCTCAACCCTGTCCTCCAGCTGAAAAGCAACTCCTTGCTCTTCCATGTGATGTTGGACAATTTTGGCCATGTTCCCACTGATCAAACCTGGAAGAAGCTGGTCAGTTATCTCTACCACTGTGGTCTCTATGCCCCACATATCAGTAAGAGCTTCTGCCATCTCCAAACCAATGAACCCTCCACCAATGATGAGCGCGTTTTCGACCTGGCCGCTCGCAATTCTCTCTTTTATAGCAATGGCCGCATTCATATTGCTCACGGCGAAAACTCCCTCCAGATCGATTCCAGGTATGTCCAAGCGCCTGGGGCGACTGCCGGTGGCAAGCACAAGCTTGTCATAAGGCAGGATGGAATTTTTCCCGGTTGTCAGATCCTGGATATGAACCTCCTTCTCTTGGCGGCCAATGCTGAGGGCTTCGGTGTTGGTCAAAACCTCGATGTCTTTGGCTACTCGAAAAAATTCCTTGTCCCGGAGCATATGAAAACTGGTTTCCTGGAGTTGCCCCGGATCGCTGACATCACCTGATATGAAATAGGGAATACCGCAGCCTCCATAGGAAATGAGGTGATCCTTATCCACCATGACTACCTTGGAATCTGGCTCCAACCTCTTGAAGCGACAAGCAGCTTTCGGTCCAAGCGCAACAGCACCGATAACGACAACATTTTTCGGCATACTTACTTCCTCCTAGCATCATTTGTAATCCGAACCTCTTTATAGACAGGTCGAGCTCTGATTTCAACGGCTAACTCTATTTTTTAACTCGTTTTTGCAGGAAGGTGAAGCAGCAGCAATTGTAGATGAGTGATTACAGAATGCATATTAAGAAAACAAATAATCTCAATGAGAAATATTAAATACGCAATTGTCCTCCGGACTCCCACCCTTTGGGCGGGTTCACAGTTTCGCAATCCACAATCAGAAATCCCTTTTAGGTTTGGTATGGATTTTGCTGTTACCTGCACAAGAAGATGCATAATCATGAAGCTCGTAATGTGGAAGAACTCCACAGAATACGGACCTGTGCAGAATGGAAGAGCTGGAGGTTCCTGTCCCAGTGGATAGCGGGGCTGAATGAGCCTCATAGGCTATAAGAGGTATAAGGATAAATTGTGTATGCTGACGTACAAAAAAAGACACAATCCATCTTTAGCCCCCAATCCAACGTAGTGAAATAAGAGGAGGTTCCCATGTCCTTGACAAAACTTCTGCTAATTTGGCCGGGATCCCCAGTCCTGTCCATGCTCATTTGGATTGTGGTCATGGTTGTTTTGCTTTACCTGGCGCGCACCCCTGCCCACAGAGCAATCCACTCCTTGGCCCGAGTTATCCACAATGGCTTTCGTTTGATGTCGCGGTCTGTAATGCTTGCTGAAGAAAAACTGGTGCAGCGCAACAAAGAGGTCTTGCTCAACACCGGAATAGAATCGGTGGAGCGCTTGATCGAGAGAGAATTTCACCGTGTCGATGCGGTGGTGAAGAGGGATCTCAGTGGTTATCCCACCCTGCACCGTGCTCTGTCTGATCAAACTACCAAGATAGATGAGGACTATAGCGAAAGCTCTGAGACACCACCACCGCCTCCCAGTTGGGTAAATGCAGTGGAAGCCGTGGCAAATATACCTTCTCAGGGTGACGGAACGGTTGCCAATATCTTAAACGAAATCCACAAGACCGCCGTCTCCCAGTACAAAACATCTTTGGACGAGCACCGAAAGGCGGTGGCTGAGCGTCACAACCTGCTCAAGAAAATGATGCCCTACTGGCGCAAAATGTCTCAAACCCTCGAACAAGTTGGCAAGACCATAACCGGATTACACGAGCGCGCCAGGGTAATCGACAACCGGATGACAGAATACGAGGAGATACGGGAGCAAACCGACAAGGCAGCGCGAATGCTAACTGCCTCGTCCCTCACCCAGTTTTTCATCTCCGCCTTCGTCCTGCTCATCGCCATCGGGGGTGCAGTAATTAACTTCAACCTCATTGCTCTTCCCATGTCGGAGATGGTTGGGGGCGGAAGTTACATCGGCGGTTTCAAAACCGCTAATGTTGCTGCTCTGGTGATTATTCTGGTGGAAGTTGCCATGGGCCTCTATTTGATGGAATCACTCCGTATTACCAGATTGTTCCCGATTATAGGTCAAATGGATGACAAGATGCGCACTCGGATGATTTGGATTACCTTTAGCATCTTAACTGTCCTGGCAAGCGTCGAGGCCGCATTGGCGTTCATGCGAGATCAGATCGCTGCGGATATGCAGGCGTTGAGACAATCACTCGCGGCTGTTGAAGCAACTGGAGTGGCGGTAAATAGCTGGATTCCAACTGTTGGCCAGATGGTAATGGGCTTTGTTCTGCCCTTTGCCCTGACATTTGTGGCCATACCTCTGGAGTCTTTTGTGCAGTCTTCCCGCACCGTATTGGGTGTTGTGGCAACCGCAATTTTGCGCTGGCTCTCTTTCTGCCTCCGCATGCTGGGAAACGTGAGTCGCTACTGCGGCGAGTTGCTGGTAAATATTTACGACCTGTTAATTTTTCCTCCACTCTGGGTGGAAAATCTGATCAGGGACAAAAAACAACCAACCGAGATCATAGTAGAGGAGGAGGTGTCGTGATGAAAAAGTATCTGGCCCTAACACTGCTTCTTTTACCATTTCTGTGGGGCTGTCCTGATACCACCAGCCATTCTAGGGGGGTGTACATGCTTCTGGACACCTCGGGGACCTATAAGAAGGAGTTGAAGCGAGCTGAAGCGATCATCAACTACCTCCTTGGTACTTTACAACCCGGAGACAGTATGGCGGTGGCACGCATTGACAGTGGAAGTTTCAGTGAAAAGGACATTGTGGCCAAAATGACCTTTGACAAACGCCCGTCGGTAGCAAATCAACAGAAACGTCTGTTCAAGCAGAGAATAGACGACTTCGTAAAGACGGCAAAAGGCAGTGCCTACACCGACATTACCGGCGGAGTCTTACAGTCAGTGGAATTCTTAAACGAGGCCGGAGCGGGACAGAAGTACATCCTCATATTCTCAGATCTGAAAGAAGAGTTGGTCAAAGGGCATATCCGCGATTTTCCCATTCAAGTGGATGGCTGCAATGTGGTTGCCCTAAACGTCACGAAACTGCGCAGTGACAACGTTGATCCCCGGGAATACTACAAGCGGGTTGAAGACTGGAGAGCTCGAGTTGAGGCAGGTGGCGGCAACTGGCGAATCGTCAATGATCTGGAACGGCTGGAAAACATATTCGAAGGTTGAGTCGATTCCCACGTTGGGAGAACGAGTTCTGTATCAATCCTGAGTGACACAAATGGGCACTCTTGGCCTCAAACTGACTGTACCTGTCGAGAGCCATAGAGTGCTCTTTTATGTAAGAGATTGATTTTCAACAATTAATTGTTCAAGTAAGGTTTGGCACACTGCTTGCTCTGTTCACTTTGGGAGAAGCAATTACAAGTGCTTGATGCTCAACGAAACGGTGTCTATGAATATGTATAGGAAAAGCACAATCCAACCCCTCATGATGGGGTTTTTTCTTCTATTTGCGCTCAGCGGCTGTGCTGTGGCAGTGAGCGCCCTTGGCACTGTAGGGTCAGGTGTTGCAGGCGGAGCCGAATACTTTGGCTCTACCCCGGTTGCCAAGACGGTCTCCTATGACTACGACCGGGTCAAAAAAGCGCTTCTGGTAACGCTATGCAAGATGGTCATCGATGTGGAGAAGGTCAAAAAAATAGAGCACGGGGAGAAGATTCTGGCCACGGCGGACGATTTGGAGGTTGTGATAAAACTGAAAAGAATTACTTCTAAATTGACCCGTATTGAGATCAAGGCCGGAGAAGGGATTGTGAAAAGGGACGAAGCAACTGCTACAGAAATAGTCCAGCGAACCACAAGAACAGCTGCGAAACTGGTAACCTAGCCTGGATATTCCATCAATCACTTTCTGCGCCGCTTGACAACCAACTTTCCCGCAACCCAACCCCTTTTTTTCACCTGAGGTACCCATATCTGATACCAGCCCCTCTTTGCATCCAGTAACAGATATTCCTGCCGCTGCCTGGCTACGTGAACAATCCGAGACCGGGTTGAAGCCGCCTTCCTGATGTTCACCCGTCTTTTTAGGATGTGGAGGACGGTAAGGTATTTGGTGGGAATGGTCTCCTTGTGCGAAATCTCCTTATGGATGCGGTATACCTGGTGTTTCCTGACCCAGCCCGAGATTCGGAGTCTTGGGGTCCAGACCAGAATCCAAGATTTTCCAACATCTATCTTCTTGATGTTTTCCCCTTTCCTCAATGGGCCAAAAAAGGGTGCATCCCCGTCCGCTCTAACAAAAACGTAACACTCATCCACTCCAACAGCCATAGTAGGAAGCAAATTGGCTGGGATCTCCTCCGGTATATAAGAAGCTCGCTTCTTTGATCCACCCTGTCTATCCCTGCTGCCGCTGGCGCAGTTCACGGCTACAAAAACCACTAAGGCCATGGCGATAAACGATATCATCCTTGGACGAACCAATGTACTAACTCCTCAAAATCATCGGCGAATCAGGGGCAACCGGGCTAAAGCGGCAAGTTTACTTTTCTGAAGTGTTTTGCAATACAGACAAAGTAAGGATTATGCAGGTCCTTCTTATTATAGTCAAGTGTGGCCTTCTTTTCCATGTCCACCACTTTTCCGCCGCTTTGTTCCACCACGCAATGGCCGGCCGCAGTGTCCCACTCCATGGTGGGACCGAATCTGGGGTATATGTCAGCACTGCCTTCAGCCACCAGGCAGAGTTTAAGAGCACTGCCGGCAGGAACAAAATCAACCTTTTTATATTGCTGCTTCACCTTCTCAACGAATTCTGAAAGCGCTTCTGTGCCATGCGAACGACTGCCAACTAAATTCAATTGGTCCGGAGACTTGCTGATAGACTGTTGAACGGGAAGTCTGATGGCCGCCTCAATCAAAGTCCTGAGTGGTTTGTCTTCCTCAGAAAGCTCCCCCGAACCAGCCACTAGTTGTCCGATTACCCCTACATCCTCCAACTTGTAAGAACCGAGTCCCTCGGCGGCGAAGTACAGACAGCCTATGGCTGGTAGGTAGACAACTCCCAGCACCGGTTTGTTTTTCTTAATTAACGCTATATTTACGGTAAACTCGTCTGAACGTTTTACAAATTCTTTCGTCCCGTCCAGAGGATCCACAAGCCAATAATATTCCCATCCCTGTCTCTCTTCGTATGGAGTATGTTTCCCCTCTTCACTGAGGATGGGAATGCTACGTGTGGAGTCCGACCATAGATGGCTTACAATAGCACTGTGAGCACGCTTATCAGCAAGAGTCAAGGGTGAATCATCTTCCTTGTACGAGACGTCTATTTTGCCATGATAGACCTCAAGTATCGCTTCTCCAGCTTTTTGGGCCGCTATCAGTGCCGGCACCAGGCAGTTTTCTAAAAATTTGTCCAAATTTCTACCACCTTTCTAAGAGGAGTTACCAGGTGTCAGGTTTCAGGTGTCAGGAAAAAAACATAAAAGCTGAAACCTGAACACTGAGCACTCAAACCTGATCCGCCTCCGGCGGAAAGCCTGACACCTGAAACCTTTGACCTCCATGCTTCAATCCATGGTAACCTACCGGAGCTGAAAACATTTCGCAAGTAAAAGATCTCCCGCAAAACCACTCGGGGAACGAAACGCTAGCTATTTGCTTTTACCCATAGTACACATTATCTATTGACCTGAACACCATATCCAATCATTAGGAAGCAGAAGATCGAGATGCAAGAAAGAATAACAAAGGCAGCGCAGGTTATCTGTCAATCCAATAAATCTTTGGCTCTCACCGGGGCAGGAATTTCAGTTGAGTCGGGAATTCCAGATTTTCGTAGCCGCGGTGGCCTCTGGGAGCGTTTTGACCCCATGGAGTACGGGACTATAGAAGCATTTCAGGCAGATCCGGAAAAAGTCTGGAAGATGCTCGAGGAAGTTTCTGTTCTGCTCGACCAGGCTCGTCCTAATCCTGCTCACACTGGTCTGGCTAGACTCCAAGAGATGGGATTACTGCAAACCATCATCACGCAAAATGTAGACAACCTACACCAAGAAGCTGGCGCCTCACGTGTCATTGAATACCATGGAAACGCCAAGACTCTTTCATGTCTCAGTTGTAATCAGCAATACAACGCTGATGAAATAGAAGGGCAGGGGCCACCAAAATGCGACTGCGGCAAAATACTCAAGCCTGATGTGGTCTTTTTTGGAGAGCCCATTCCTCTCAGAGCCTTGCAGGAGTCCTATGACTTGGCCTCTGACTGTGGTGCGCTTTTGATCGTGGGTACTTCAGGCGAGGTGGCTCCAGCAAATATCATCCCCCAAACGGCTAAAATGGCAGGCGCCACTGTTATAGAGATTAATGTGGAATCCACTGTTCTCACCAACTACTTGACGGACATCTTTCTTCAGGGCAAGGCCAGTGAGGTTGTAAGAAAGCTGGTTAACGAAGTTGAAACCATAGTTGCTCAGACGTAGAAACACGCTCAAAAGTCTGGGCGCTGAGGGGATAGCTCAAGGCGCACGGCACAAGATAATAACAATCAGATATAGAGTCTCCCCTCCTTGAGCCTTACGCCCTGCGCCTTGCGCCCCTGTGAAATGCGAACTAATCAGCTCGGTCTAGCTCTTTTCTTTGCTCTTCGGTGATGAATCCCTTGTGGGTGAGGATGTTGAGAGCGGTCTTTCTCTCTTTGGGGGGCAGATTGAGGACGTCACTGACCACTCGCTCTATTCCTTGCTCACGCACCAACTCCGCATCGTGAAGCATCTTTAGGGTAAAATAGCGAATAAGACTCCGATGGCTTTCTACCAGGTCCAGGAATTGGACACCAGAAAAATGCAGCTGATCCTTCCTTTCCACTGTCTTGGTATCGTAGCGATACCATACCACCCTCCCATTGAGACGGACAGAGGTAAGGGTGTCCGGCAATAGGAATTCAACCGTAATTTCCTCATTGGCGAAAACAGGATCGTCTGTTTTGATGCAAATGCCTTCCGTGCTTAAATTTATCACCTTTCCCTTCACCACGATCCCGTCTTTCTGATCAACACGCACGTCCAGATAGACCGGAATTCGCGGGCACTTTCTTCTCTTTCGCCCTTCTTCCATTACTGTATCCTCTGATGAGTTGTTTCTTGGTAAAAAGAGATGGTAAATCTGAATGACGATCTTCAAAATGCGGTCTGGTATTGAATAGCGCTCGGTAACATATAGTACATTTCAATGAAGACAATGTAAATTCAAAAAACTCATAGTCTAGAGACTGATGTATTGCCACTGATTGTTCAGGAGATCAGCAAAGATTACCGTGTTCTCTCTTTTCTTCTTCCCCAGCAGAAGCTTGATTCCCTCACTCACCATCAAAGTCGCAATAAACGCGGGAGTGAAAGGTGGATTTCCGAGGGTCTTCTCGATTCCCTCCCGCTTTGTTCCGTAGAGGTTGCTCAAGAGCTTGCTTCCCGGCCAGACAAGGGCCACTTGTCCGAACCAACCACCAATAGCGCCGTGGATAAGAGGTATGCTATAACGCTCTCCCATTTCTTGAAGATAGAGCCTTGAAGGGATGCTGTCGAGGCAGTCGAAAATCAGGTCCACACCATCATAGGCATTGCCTTCCAAATCCTCCAATTTGCGAGTGAGAGGATAAAATTCTACTGCGTCATTTATCTTGGCAACCCTCTTTCCGGTAACTTCTGTCTTGCTGAGGCCAATGGTGTTGAGGTCGGAGTAAAGCTGGCGGTTCAGATTGGACTCATCGAAATTATCTGCATCAACTCCAACTAGTTCACCAACGCCACAACGGACAAGTTGTTCGACAGCATGGCCACCAAGTCCACCCAGACCTGCAACCAAAACTTTTGATTTCAAAAGTTTTATCTGGCCCCTAGAACCCAGAGTGCCTGCGTTTGCCTCGTACCGTTTGGGGAAAAAATCCAGACCACATGCAAGTGCCTCTGCCACCCTTTTGGGGATACCCTGGTCCACCGTCAGTTTCTCTATTGCTATCTCCACTTCTCCAGTACTCTCTATCAGCTGCGCCAAGATGTCGCTTAATCGTTCATCATTCTGCCTTATGCGAGCCAATTCATCCTCCCGCGATTGGTGGAAATATCGCTACGGTTTCACCGTCATGTAGTGGTTGGTCTAGCTTGGCATGCCGGCCGTCCACCAGCACGATTGCTACCTCTGATGGGGGAATCCCAGCTCTTTCAAGCAGCTCTAATACTGTGGTGCCGGCATCTAACTTGATCTTGTCCAGGAGTGGATTGAATTTCCGTAAATTAGCAAAAAGCTTAATTTCCAGTTCCATACCATTTTCCTGTGTCTCTTCTTAAAAAGACTCTCAACTCATCACCCGCAGCAGTATAGCAGTTTTTCACAAACGCTCCAAACAGAGTGCTTTACGGCTCTTGAGTGCATATTGAGTGCATACAGGTGTACAAAATAAACGGAATAAGTGGCTCCGTCGCGTTTTCTGAGGAATGAACAGTTTAGCCTAACCGCATATCGCCTTGGGAGTTTAGGAGAAAGAAGAGGAGAAAGTCAGGCGGGAGCTCAGTAAGCAACTGAGTAGACTTGCCCCTCAATCGCATCATAAAGCTGAGAGCGCTGGTCAACATCGATTCCTGAAAAACGAACCGCCAAGTCATACGTAGGTAAAGCTAGATTACTCTCATCGATGTTCACTCTGACTTTTTCTACGGTGGCCGATATGCTCAAATGGTGGTCGGGTATCTCAATACTCAATTCAAGAGTTTCTTCAGTTTCGGGCAAATCCCTACATTGGATGAGTGCACCACCTTTGCTGATATCTTTGATTTCTCCTTCAAATAAGCCGTGAGGGGTAATCATACTTACAGGCCATGATACTTCAGCTCTCGGATGCTTTCGCCTTTCCGCTGTAGGGACTGGACTGAGAGCTGGCACTTGGGTGTCTTCTTCATATTTGTTTAAAAGGTCTTGTATGGCTTCTTCCAGAAGATCATTTTGCCGTTTGCCCTGCTCAGCTGCAAGAATGCGTAGTCGCCTCGTCAGGTCAGCCCTGAGAGTAGTGTTGTAGCTTTTTCGCTTTTTAGCCATGAGGGAAGTCCAATGAGATTGTCAGCCATATTGCTACATAAGTATATGCAAAGTTTGGACCATCTTAATAGCTATGTGGCCAGCCACATATCTTTATGTAGCTATATGAAATTGAAAGATAAAATGGCTAAAATTGTAGCAGTACTTTATGCAAGATAGAGGGTAAGAAAGAAAGGGCGGCGTTTCAGATTGTATTGAAACGCCGCCCTCATATGTTGCTAATAGCCTCCGTGAGCGTTCAAAACATCCGTCAGTTTGTGGCGGTTATCGCTTCCTGATCATCCGATTTGCAGTTCAGAATACGCTTCAGAAGCCCTCGAAGACGTTTATGCTACGATCAGGCCAGGTCGAAGCGGTCAAGGTTCATTACCTTGTTCCACACCGCTACAAAGTCGTGCAAGAACTTCTCCTGGGAGTCCTCAGATCCGTAGACTTCCGCCAAGGCCCGGAGTATGGAGTTCGAACCGAAGATGAGGTCGACACGGGTGCCGGTCCACTTGAGTTCGCCCGTGGCGCGATCACTACCCTCGTACACGTCTTCGTCTTCCGAGGTTGCCTTCCACGTCGTGCTCATGTCGAGCAGATTCACGAAGAAGTCATTGGTGAGCGTCTCTGGCCGCTTGGTGAAGACGCCGTGCTGGGACTGTCCGAAGTTGGCATTCAAGACGCGCATACCGCCAACGAGAACCGTCATCTCAGGAGCGGTCAGCGTCAGCAGTTGCGCCTTGTCGACCAGCATCTCCTCAGCCGATACGGTGTATTTGGTCTTGAGGTAGTTGCGGAAACCATCTGCTTCCGGCTCCATAACGGAGAAGGACTCAACATCGGTTTGCTCCTGCAACGCATCCATGCGTCCCGGCGTGAAGGGAACGGTCACATCGTGACCACCATTCTTCGCAGCCTGCTCGACACCCGCGCATCCACCCAGGACAATCAAGTCAGCGAGCGAAACCCTCTTCCCGCCTGACTGCGCGCCGTTGAACTCCTTCTGGATTCCCTCCAGGGTCTGGAGCACAGTCTCCAGCTGGGCAGGCTGGTTGACTTCCCAATCCTTCTGAGGCGCGAGACGAATGCGCGCCCCGTTCGCCCCGCCGCGCTTGTCGGAGCCGCGGAACGTGGAAGCCGACGCCCAGGCCGTCGATACCAGTTGGGAGACAGACAGACCCGAAGCGAGTATCTTGGCCTTGAGGTCTGCGATGTCCTGCTCGTCAATTAATTCATGATTGACTGCGGGGATTGGATCTTGCCAAATGAGCTCTTCCGCGGGGACCTCCGGGCCGAGATAGCGCGAGCGGGGACCCATATCGCGGTGCGTCAGCTTGAACCACGCCCGGGCAAACGCATCGGCGAATTCTTCCGGGTTCTCGTGGAAGCGGCGCGAAATCGGCTCGTAGATGGGGTCCATCCGCATCGCCATGTCCGCCGTGGTCATCATGGTCGGGACCCGCTTCGACGGATCGTGGGCGGCCGGCGCCATGTCCTTTTCAGCCACATCCTTGGGCGTCCACTGCGAGGCGCCGGCGGGGCTCTTAACCAGTTCCCACTCGTAGCCGAACAGCAGGTCGAAATAGCCCATGTCCCACTTAATCGGGTTCGACGTCCAGGCACCTTCCAAGCCGCTGGTGATGGTGTCACCGCCTTTGCCGCTGCCGAAGCTGCTCTTCCAGCCGAGGCCCTGCTCTTCAATGCCGGCGGCCTCGGGCTCGGGACCGACAAGGGCGGCATCGCCGGCACCATGACACTTGCCGAAGGTGTGCCCACCGGCGGTGAGCGCAACCGTCTCCTCGTCGTTCATGGCCATGCGCGCGAAGGTCTCGCGGACGTCACGGCCGGAGGCGACTGGGTCAGGATTACCATCCGGCCCTTCCGGGTTCACGTAAATCAGGCCCATCTGCACGGCAGCGAGCGGATTTTCGAGTTCTCGCTCACCGGAGTAGCGCTTGTCGCCAAGCCACTCGCTCTCGGCCCCCCAGTAAATATCCTCTTCCGGCTCCCATATGTCTTCGCGCCCGCCGCCGAAGCCGAAAGTCTTGAGTCCCATCGACTCAATCGCGCAGTTGCCGGCGAGGATCATGAGGTCGGCCCAGGAGATTTTCTTGCCATACTTCTGCTTGATCGGCCAGAGCAGCCGGCGCGCCTTGTCGAGGTTGGCGTTGTC
>JASFGC010000008.1:0-29230 GCA_050123975.1 Syntrophobacterales bacterium
GAGATGAAGTAATCAAGGCAGGTGAAATTTGGGGTTACATCTTCATATATGAATAAATAATCCAGGCTCAAGGCACAAGGCACAGGGCACAAGGTTAAGTAGCCAGTAGTCAGTAGCCAGGGGCCAGAAGAAATAAAGCACAGGTCAAATGGCATGAAATGCAATCCCCAATTAGAAGACTTAAATCCGCAATTGTCCTTCGGACTCCCACCCTTCGGGTGGGTTCCCAGTTTCGAAATCCGCAATCCGAAATGATGTTCCCTTTCTCGCCTTTCTCTCCCAACTTGACTGCTTCCCGTTTACGGCTTACTGTTCACTCCTTGCTGATCTTCGCTCTTTCCAATATACCTCCCTCCACTGCTCTAAAAAGTTCGCGACTTTCCGCCTGAACCTGGTTGAGCATATCTTGATAGTGACTGCGAAGTAAGGGGTCTCCCATGACACCCAGATTTGCCTGGGCGATCCGGTGGTTTCCCTCTGCGGCCGCCCGTAGGAGTTCACAGACAACCAGCAGGTCTGATAGAAGATGACCTTTGCAGTGCCTACCGGCCCTAGCCACAAGTTCTAAACCTATTGTGGCCTCTCTCATAATATTGAGGGGAGATTCGATTGCAGCTTTCAGGGCTTCAAAAGTATCTTCATCAGTGTTTCCCAAGGTTTTTGCTTTGGCAAAGCGCAGATAAGCCCTGCCATCTTCATCACGAAGTTGCAGGAGAGTTCCCGATGATGCTCTTACCTCTTCGAGCAAGTCCGACCATGAATAGTCAGAGGTAATCTGACCACGCTTGAGTTCTACCGAGACAATTTTCTCGAGCAGAGCAAGACCCACGCAGGCTCCGTGGGCGGCAGCCGCACCGCCTCCTGGGATAGGTCTTGGTGCAGCAAGCGCTTCCAGAAACGAGTCGTCCATACCGGGTACCTCCAAGCACGAAACTAACTGTTCAGGTCTCAGGTGTTATTCAGGTACGAGGTTTCAGGTGTTAGTGATCAGGTTTCAGTTTTCATGTTTTTTTCCTGACACCTGAAACCCGACACCTGAAACCTTTATGACTGCAGTTTGACTGGCCTCCTGTGAATGCTTATTAGAGATTAACCTATATGCGCTGCAAGTTATCAAGTATTACTGAATCATCTTTGGTTATAAGCAGGTTGCTTGAAAAGTCCGCGAAACAGCCCTAAACGTCATACCGGACGAGACGAAGTGAGATCCGGTATCCAGTGGGGCACTGTTTTTCTGGATTCCGGACAGTCGCTTCGCGACTTCCGGAATGACGAACTTGGTACTCGCACGCATCACAACGAATTTGCCAATATTCTGCTAAAGAATACAATATATTGAGGAAATTGTCTTTTCGGAAAAGGAGACTTGAATATGAAAGCCATTGCCATAAATGAGTTCGGTGGCCGCGATACATTGCAACTCATGGATCTACCCGTGCCTGAGACCAAGCCGGGGGAGATTCTTGTTAATGTCAAAGCAGCCGGGGTCAATCCAGTGGATTGGAAGATTCGGGAGGGATATATAAAAGATCTCTTTCCGTACGAGTTCCCGATTATTCTGGGTTGGGACGCGGCGGGAATCGTGGAACAGGCTGGTGCAGAGGTTACACGCTTCAAAAAGGGCGATGAGATTTTTGCATATTGCCGCAAACCCATAGTGCAGGGAGGTGCATACGCAGAACACATTGTGCTGGAGGAAGAACATGCGGCTATAAAGCCAAAAAATATCTCCTTTGAAGAGGCTGCCTCTATTCCACTTGCTGCTCTAACTGCCTACCAGTCTCTATTTGATGCTGCTAAGATCACCCCGGGTGAAATTATTTTAATCCATGCTGCGGCAGGAGGCGTGGGAGGCTTCGGGGTACAGTTGGCAAGAGATCATGGGGCTGTGGTGTGGGGAACTGCCAGTGCTCATAATACAGAATATGTCCAAGACCTGGGGGCGGCCCGGGTAGTGGACTACAACCAGGTGGACTTCTGCGACTCGGTTCGCTCAGAGTATCCTGACGGTGTAGACGTAGTCTTTGATTGTGTTGGCGGGGACGTGCTTCCAAGGAGCGCTGAAATTGTCAAGCAGGGTGGACGACTCATATCAATTGTGGATGATCCAAGTGGTTTGGCAAGAAGCGATATACACAAGGAGTATGTTTTCGTGGCCCCCAACAGTACACAATTAGCTGAACTGGCCCGGATGGTAGAGCAAGGGCGTCTTAAGACTCACCTCCCGCAGGTTTTTCCTTTTGGTCTTGAAGAAGCCAAGAGAGCCCATGAACTCAGTGAATCTGGTCGTACCAGGGGGAAGATGGTTCTGGTTCTTTAAAAGTAGGAACTGAAAGGATAGAGGTCAGATGACAGAGGACAGACGACAGACTAAATATAAAATTCGAAATCCGAAATCCAAAGCACGAAACAAATCCGAATGATCAAAATTTAAATGACCAAAACGGAATAGGCCAGAATTCGTTTTCACGTTTTTGTTTAAGACATTTGAAAATTCGAATTTTGAATCTGTTTCGGATTTCGATATTCGGATTTCGGATTTACCTTTATGCTTTATGCCTACGAGTGACAAACCATGACCACCCGGTTCGACAACATTCTGATTATTGCCGACATCGAGGGAAGTTCGGGTTGCTGGAACTATCGGGCCTCATCCTTTATGACTGATGAGTGGAGCCGAGCTTGTGTGGAAATGAGCTTGGATGTCGACGCAGTGGTCAAAGCCCTTTTTGATGCAGGTGTGAAGCACGTCACTGTGAAGGACTTCCACCGCACCGGCTACAATCTTCTCTCGGAATTGATAGATCCTCGAGCTCAGGTTGTCTTGGGCTACAAGCGCGGACCGGCACCTGGCATAGGAGATCTAAGCAACCTACAGGCCGTCATGTTTCTGGGTATGCATGCCGCTTCAGGTACTGAGGGGTTCATGGCTCATACCCTCACCTCACGCATAAGCTGGCTAGAGGTGAACAGAAAGCCGTTGGCCGAAATAGAGCTTTTTTCGGCATCGCTGGCGCCTCATGGGGTGAGACCCATCTTCTTTTCGGGCTGTCCCACTGCCTGTGCCCAGGCAAGGGCTGCAATTGCGAAAATAGACGCCTATCCAATCGACAAAGCCGTTGGGCCTGATTTGTTTGATGCTGAAACATGGCGGTCCGGCCTTGCGAGCAGTGCGCAGGCTTCCCTCAACAATGGAGCCACTGAGCCATACAGACCGTCCGGTCCCTTCAAGGCAGAAGTAACCTGGCGGGGTGGCGAAAGGGCAGCTCAAAAACGTGCTCGAAGATGGGGCTTTGACCAAGAGGGGTCCCGAATCTTTATTGAGTCTGCTGACATCCATGAACTTTATAAAGATCTCATCAAACTCTGCTATCTCACACCTCTCACGGGAAGGATTCTGCCATTCGGGCTCTTTTTGTATAACCTCACTGGCCGGCTCGGTTTGGCCTGGGTACGTCGCCGGCTCAAGAAAGACAATTATTTACTACAGAGTTCGAAGAGAAGATGAACAGATGTGGGATGTGGGTGAAGAGATTTCGGATTGGGGATTGCAGAGGGCATAGAGCATGGGGCATAGGGCATGGAGTTTAGTAAATTAGTTCATTAGAAAATTCGTCAAATCGTTCAAACCGCTCACTGCGCGAAGCGCCCTGAGCTTGTCGAAGGGGGAGCGGGCGAGAGATCCACAGATTCACGTGGTAGCGCGTGAGGTAACCTTGGCTTTCAGCTTCGACAGAAGATTCTGCACGTCATCCAGAATCACATAGCCGCAGGGGACCAAGAGCAGGGTGATCGAGGTAGCGAACAGGACGCCGAAACCGAGACTGACGGCCATGGGTATAAGAAATTGAGCCTGGAGGCTGCGCTCCAGAATCATGGGTGTCAAGCCGGCAAAGGTGGTCAAAGAAGTCAGAATGACGGCCCTGAACCTCAGAGCCCCACCCCGCGTAATAGCGTCATGTACACTGGCGCCCTCCCTGCGAATTCGATTGGTGGCGTGTACCAGCACCAGGGAGTCGTTGACCACCACACCGGTCAGACCGACGATGCCAAACAAGCTCAAAAGGCTCAGATTGAGACCCATAATCAAGTGTCCGAATACAGCGCCCACGATGCCGAAAGGAATCGCCGACATCACCACAAAGGGCTGCGAAAAGGACTTGAAGGGAATGGCCAACAGAGCGTAGATGAGAAAGAGCGCGATAACAAAGCCACTGATAATATCGTCCAGGGATTCCTTTTGTTCCTTTCCTTCTCCTTCCATGGTGTAGCGCAAGCCCGGGTAACGCAGCTTTAGTTTCGGCATGACCCGGTTCTCCAGATCTACACGCACTTCATTGGCGTTGGTGATAGTCTCATCCGCGTCAGCGGTCACCTTGATTACCCGGAAACGCTGTGCTCGTTCGACAGCGGCATAGCCCTCCTCCATTTTCACCTCAGCCACTTGGTTGAACGGGACCTCGGAACCGTCCGGCGTCCGGATGTACATATCTTCAATAGACCCCAATGACTTGCGCTCGGACTCTGGGTAACGAACCATGACTTTGACTTCGTCCTGATCACGCTGCAAGCGGAGGGCTTCGGCACCGTAGAAAGCATGCCGGACCTGTTTAGCCAGATCATCCAGGGTCAAACCTAAGCTGCGGGCAGCGAGCTTCAGTTTCAGCTGCATCTCGTCTTTACCCGGTAAGAAGCTGTCGCTGACATCGAATACCCCAGGGTAGGTTTTAAGTTCCGCTTTCAATTCCTCTGCCGCAGCCTCCAACATATCATGATCGTCCAGGGACATATGAACCTCAACGGGATTGCCGGCTCTGAACAGTGTACTTTGGTAAGTAATGGACTCGGCATCTGGCACGGTGCCCACCTTCTGGCGCCACAAGTTGCCGAGTTGAGTTGCAGTCATAGCTCTTTTCTCACCTTCCAAGAGCTCTATTGTGATCTGGGCCAAATGGCTCCCCGACTGTGGTCCACTGGCCAGCGGACCGCTCCCTCTGCCGTGCCTCCCAATTCTGGTGATGATGCCCTTCAACAGTGGTGGTGCATCCTCGGGCCGTTTCTTCTCCGCTTCAGCCAGGGCTTCTTTGCCAGCCTGCTCCAGGAGAGCGGCGATTTCTGCTGTCCGCTCAACAGGTGTGCCAGCCGGCATGGTCAATCTACATCTCAAAAAGTCACTTTCAACCTTTGGGAACAGGGTAAATTTGATCCAGCCGGCCTGCCATATTCCCACGGTCAGCAACAAGATGGCGATACCCAACGCAACAGTGGCATAACGCCAGCGCACACAAAAATCCACCGCCCAGGCATAAGGTTTCCTGATGAACCATTTCAGCCAGCGGGCCGTGCGCTTTTCCTCAATGCTTCGTTTCGCTCGGTATTTGGATCCCACCAGATGGGCAGGGAGAATCAACAAACATTCCACCAAAGAACCCAGCAGCACCAGAATGACCACAGTGGGGATGTTGCGAATCAGTTTCCCCATGACGCCACTGCCTAAAAGCAAGGGATAGAAGGCCGCCACCGTGGTCAGGACTGCAAAAATTACCGGCCGCCCTACTTCAAGGGCTCCCACAACAGCTCCTTCCAGCGGTTCGAGCCCTTCTTCCTGTCTCCGAAAAATATTCTCACCCACGACGATGGCGTCATCCACTACGATACCGAGAACCATGATAAAGGCGAACAGGGAGATCATATTGATTGATACGTCAAAGGTGGGCAAGAGTATGAGCCCGAACATAAAGGATATGGGGATTCCGAGTGTAACCCAAAAAGCCAGGCGCGCATTCAAAAACATTCCTAGCAGTAGGCTCACTAGGATCAGGCCGAGGGCCATGTTCTTCAGTAACAGCCGGATTCTGCTCTTTAGTATTCTCGATCTGTCCCGATAAATACTGATGTCCACCCCTTCTGGCAGGCTTGGCCTTATCTCCTCGATATACTGTTTGACAGTAGCAGCCACTTCCAGGGCATTCTGATCTGCGACCCTGTATACTTCTATGAGGCCGGCTGGTTTGCCCTGAAATCTGGTAAAAAGATCCACATCCTCAAAGCCGTCTTTGAGCTCGGCGACCTGACCGAGAGTAACCTTGCTGCCATCGGTCCTGGTAATAACCGCGATATCTCGATAATCCCCGGCGTAGTAACGACGACCCTTGGTCCTGACCAGGATTTCACCTCCCGCCGTCTTGACGCTACCCGCCGGCAGATCTAGGCTGGCCCTTCGAACCGCCTCGGCGACCCTGCCCAAGGTGAGGCCATAACGCCGGAGAGATTCTTCGGAGACTTCGATGTGAATTTCTCCTTTGCGGAGGCCTGCAAGTTCGGCCAGGGTAATGCCAGGTAAATTGGTGATGTCGTCTTTTATCCTCTCCGTCAGGTGTTTGATGGTTGACTCGGGTGCATCGCCAAAGACGGTGACATTGAGAACCTGGCGTCGCCTGGTCACTTCCCGGACAATCGGTTCTTCAGCCTCATTGGGAAAAGTGGTTATCCGGTCTACTTCCGCCTTTACTTCATCTAGGAGCTCCTGCAAATCCCAATCGTTCATGACCTCTATGCTAACCGTGGCGAGCCCTTCTCTGGCCACTGAATCAATCCGCTTGATGCCGGCCAAGCCCGCCACTTTTTCTTCAATTCTCCGGACGATGGCCTCCTCCACCTCTGCCGGCGAGGCACCTGGGTATTGCATGGTGATGGAAATGGTGTCCAGTGAGGTCTCGGGAAATATCTCGAGCTTGGTGGTCAGCCCTGTTACCGCACCGGCGAGCAAAAGAAAGAGCATAAGCAGGTTGGCGGCAACGTGATTCTCGGCAAACCAGGCAACGGCGCCCTTCATAGTCAGTCCTTATCTAAATGCCTAAAATGTACTAAAATGTCTAAAGTGCCTAAAATTTACAGTAGTCAGTAGCCAGTAGCCAGAATTCAAGAGAAAAACCATAAAACTGAGCTCCCCTCAACTATCTTCCTTCGTCTGTCCTCTGACTTCTGCCCTCTAATCCCCGTCTCTCCGTATCCCCGTGTCACCGTATCCCCGTGTCACCGCGTCGTCTTGCTGCTTGTTGCCCGTTGCTTGCTGCCTGCTGATAGCTGAGAGCTGATAGCTGAAGGCTTGCCTACCACACGTACCACCATTCCATCAGTAACAGCCTTCAAGGGCGTGGTGACCACATTTTCTCCATCCTCCAAACCCTTGGTAATAAGAACCTCTTCACCCTGAATCCTGGCAACCTCCACTTCTCGGAAGCGAAGACGACTTCCTTGGTCCACCACCCAGACAACATTGCCCTGACGTAATGCTCCGCGAGGAATAATCGCTGCGTTCTCAATTTTGCGGCCTTCGATCTCCACCGTTACAAAGAGCCCGAAGACGAGTGGTGGCTTCCTGGCATAGGGTTTATCCACCCGCACCACCACATGAATCATCCGCGTCCTCTCGTCCAACCTTCCCTCAGTCCGGACTACTTTCCCTGGCCAACTCAATTTACGGCCCGCAATGTTGGCCCGAACCATCGCAGGAGCCCCACGTCCGTCTGTTGAGGTGAAAGCGGGCACATCAAACCAGAACAAATCTCCCCCTTCCAGTGGCACAACAATCTCGGCCGCCTCCGTAGAATAGAGAGTTCCTAGGTTCTGACCAGGCGAGACATATTGACCAATATCGACATTTTCCTCACCCACGCGTCCATCAAAGGGGGCCTTTAATCTGGTACGTTCCAAGTTCAACAGGGCTTTGCGCAGATCCGCCTTATCAGCCTCCAACCTAGCTTGGGCTGCGGCCAACTGTGGTTCCTTGGCCACCAGAGCCGAAGGCTTTTTGTCTTCGCCGGAACTATCTGGATAGAGTAAACGCCACTCTTCCACTGCTGCCAAGGCCTCTTCCTCGGCCAATTCGAGCCGACTCTCAGCGTCCTTTACCTTTGCTTTGGCCAGGGTTACAGCCAACTCGTAGTCCACCGGGTCGATTTGAAGCAGAGTGGTACCTCTGCTAAATACACCTCCATTGACCAAGGCGGGAGACATGCGTACCACCTTACCGCCCACTTCAGGCACCAGATTTATTTCTCGCAAGGGACCAACATTGCCCTCGCCCCTGATGTACACCGTCTTCGGGCCGCTATTTGTCTGGATGGTCCTGACCATTGGCACAGGGGCGGGAGGTTTGCGCTTCTTCATTTCAGGTTTGCTCGCCGTTAGCACCAGAAAGCCCACTACACCCAAGGTGATGAGAACCACACTAATGCCAAATTGAACAAATCGTTTCTTTCTAGGACTCATGAATTCTCCATTCGCGCAGATTGTATTTAACCACGAAGAGCACGAAGGGCTATGATCTCAGATTGTAGATTGCAGAATCTTCCAGTTCTCACCTATGCCGATCTACAATCTGAAATCTTAAATCTTCAATCTCCTCTGTGCCCCTTCGTGTTCTTCGTGGTTTAATCTCCCTGAGTGTCCTTGGTCGTTTCAGTTTCTTTCTTGACCATTACCGGTCCTGGGTCCGCCCAGCCGCCACCAAGAGCTCTGTGGAGATTGACCCGGTTGCTTAAGAGTACAAAATCAACATCCACCAAATCGCTTTCTGCCTGAAATCTGCTTCGCTGACTGTCCAATACTGTGAGATAATCAACCAATCCCTTTTCATATCGACTCTCAGCTAACCTCTGCGCTTCTCTCGCCTCTTGTAGAAACTTAACTACATAATCCCGACGTTTCAACTGCTCCTCCCGAGTCAAAAATGTGCCTTCTACTTCAGCAAAAGCGGTGAGGACGGTTTTGGCGTATGCAACCACCCCCTGTTGATATCTTGCCTCCGCCGCCCGTTGGCCAGCCTGCAATTTGCCGGCATCAAAGAGTGGCTGCGCTATGCCCAGAGCAATACTCCACAACTCATTTTCTGGCTTGAAAAGCCGGTCCAGATCTTCGCTGGTGTAGCCATACGTGCCGGTCAATACAATCCGGGGGAAGCGGCTGGCCTTGGCCACCCCAACCAGAGCGTTCAACGCCACCAGTTGAGCCTCGGCGGCTCTAATATCAGGTCGCCGAAGCAGAAGTTCAGAAGGCAAACCTGGTGGTACGGGATCAAGTCGTTTGTAATAGTCTTCCGGCTGAAGCCGAGGTGGCCGGGTCTCGGGATAGCGTCCCAAAAGCACTGCCAGTGCCTGCTGCGTGGTACCTAAATCCTGCCGCAGGGTTGGAAGAGTTGCTTGGGCCCCGGCCAGCACTCTTCGGGCCTGCCTTACGTCCAGTACAGAGGTCAGCCCTCTCTTGTATCTGCTCTCCACCAGAGATAAGCTGCGGCGAAAGGATTCCACCAGTCGTTCGTTAATTTCGATTGCCCGCTCAAGCGATTCCATCTGCAAATAGAGGGTGATGACCTCCGCCACTACGGTCTGGGCCACGGTGCGACGGTTTTCCTCGGCTTCCAGCAGATTGGCCCGCGCAGCCTCTTCAGCCCGCGCAAGACGACCCCAGAGGTCAATTTCGAATGAGGCAGGCAGCGCGAGATCGTAGGTTGTAATTTCTCTATCGACAGAAAAGGCCTGGCCCGGCACTGAAGTCTGTTTGGGTCGTTGCTGTCGTTGGCCCTGGGCCTCAATGCCAACCTGAGGAAAACGATCGGCCCGAGTTGAAACCAGTTGCGCTCGTACTTCGAGCACTGCCGCTGTTGCTATTTTTATGTCCAGGTTATTTTTCAGTGCCTCTTCCACTAACTGGTTCAACTCCGGGTCATTGAAAACGAGCCACCACTTATCGCCTGGCACCGGTATTGTCATTTCGGTAGGCCCGTGCTGATAAGCCGCTGGCACTTGCATACCAATACCGGGTTTTTGATAATCGGGGCCTAGCTTCATGCAACCAGGTAATATGAAGAAAACAACGAGGGCTACCTGGATATACATTGACGAGCGCTTCACCCTTACACCTCCACTTCACTCACACCCAAACCTTGAAGAGAAAACTGAGTGATCTGTTCCACCAAGCGAGCCCTGAAATCGGTGTTATATTCACGTCCGGTGAGACGACTGACCGCCACCCTGGCGAAATTAAAATAAAGCACCATAGAGAAGATGCTGAAGGTGTTGAGCAGCATCTGCTCTTGTCCCACTTCATCGGTTTGAACAGAACTCAACTTGTCGGTAATCTCTTTGAAAAATGGTTGAATTACCTCCCTGGCCACAAGCTCAAAAGCCCTGGTGGGCTGAGTCAGCTCCCTGGTCATCAGCTGAGTGTGGCGAAGACGCTCTTCATCCGATAGCGGGCCTTCCACGAAGGCTTGGGCCAGCGCTCTCACCACTTTGGACGGAGACAGGGAGTCCTGCCCCTCCAAGGCCTTCGTGAAACTCTCACGTATGCGCGCAGCACGGGGTACCCAGCGTGAACGGAAAACCTCTAGATAAAGATTCTCTTTCTTGCCAAAATGGTAGTTCACTGCCGCCAGATTACAGCGTGCAGCTGAGGTTATTTCCCGCACACTCACGGCTTGGTAGCCTTTCCGGGCAAACAGAACTTCGGCTGTGTCCAGGATGCGTTCTTTTGTAAGGTCTTCCCTATTTTCTTGCGGCATTCATGACCTCCTATATTATTACAAACGTTTGTATCAAACGATCGTTTGAAAGTCAACTATTTTCTCTTCTCTTATTTTTGTTGTTTAAATTCCGGGTTAGATTTTGAATATTCAGGTAGGATTATAGAATAGACAAAAGAGCGATCTTTCTGTGTAACTTTAATAAGATAACTACCATATGTGGCGGATTTATCTCGAGAGAAGAAATGTGGATAATAGTATGCAGGGCTTTCGACGTGCGCACTCAAACCTCATCAAGGCATAGAAGCACTTAGTCACCAGTTTCTCACCTTGGTGTCAAAAGCTTCTTCCTCCTTACCGCATTTATAAATAATATTAAGTTTCCTCTCCTTCCACTACTTGCCCAGTCTTACAATGACTCTGTCTGGATCTCCACTGACCATCGCCCTTTGATCTCTTCCGTAGTTCCGCCTGGCAGCGTAGGTCATTTCGCGGTCCAGGTACACCTTGATTTCGTTCAGTGTGATTCGGCGGTCGGAGTTCCCATAGCGCTTGCCGTCGGCAGCACCATAAAGCGCCTCGAGAAGGTATTTGGTGAAGAGGCCGTGTTGCGCCTCCTTGTCCCAACTGGCGACCTGGTCTATGTGGGCCGCTGACACCACAGTGAACGACACTTGCGGTATCTCCCTGGGAGTCACCCGAATCCCGGAGGCATTCCGGACCAAAGTCCCGCTGGGACTTTCCCCTGAAAAGCAAGCGTCCAAAAACACCGTCACAGACCGGGCATCCAACTTGGCCAGATTGCTGTAAAGTAGTTCTACAGGATATCCGCCAATCTCGGCCTTGTCCGGGTCGCCGTCCACTGGCAGGAGATACTGACGCCCGTCGTTCATTCCGGGCACGCCGTGCCCGGAATAGAAGACAAAAACATCAGACTCTCGAGGCCGCACCCATCGCCAAAGGGTTCCCTTGTAAGTTCTGGCGTTACCAAACACGGCCTCCAAATCGGCCCGATTCACGTCACGCATGTCGATAATATTCCTTTCGCTGATTCCGAGAATCCCGACCACGAAACGCTTCATTGCTGATGCGTCATTATGGGCAAAATCCACTGGTGGAAGACGAGCCCCGTATTTCTTGTTGCCGATAATCACAGCGACCGCATCCGGATTGCCTGCGGACACCCTGGGTGCGGCGACAGCTGTTTTTGGTGCACCTGCAGGTTTCCTTGCAGAAGAGACAACTCTTACCTTTGATCCGGCTGCAGAATATTTTTCCACTATTGAACCGAGTTCCCGCTCGTAGGCGGTCCAGAATTTGCTCAACCCTAAGCGTACCGCTGTGGGTGGCGGCTGCAATCGTTTCTTTTTGGCTGAAGTGCGTGTTTTGGCCCTGAGCCGCAAGCCAACAGAGACTTCGATGCCATCCCCTTTCTCAAGTACGAAGATGTTAGCCAACACCTCTTTTCCCGACGGGTCCAAGGTGGCCCACCTACCCATAACACCCAGCTCATCTTGAAGTATGGCCCGCATTTCTTTGGTGTCGGCTTGTTGTACCAGCGCCCATTCCGACATGGTCAACGGGGTCGGAGCCGGTGCGGTAACCAACATAAAACCGGTATCGTAGGACTGCTGCTCGACCACCATTCCGAGTCGATTGGCAGTCAACTGTCCTGCCAGAAATCCCTGTTGTTTGGTTGCCGTGTAAAAGCGACGTCCATCGTTCTCGAGGGTGCGGTCATTGACCTCCTTCCAGGTGCCCTCCAACTTGAGTATGGCTCTATTGTAACTTCTGTCGGAAACACATGCCGTAACAACCAGCATGAGAGCGACAACGATTAGAATCCGAGGTGCGTATCTCATAATCCCACCTCCTTGTTTGAAAACAAATAGCCTTGCAGACAGCCTCTTTCGGATGAGTAATAGCAGGAAATTACACTACTATGGTGATAGCAAAACCTGACACTCTTTGCAAATAGAAAGAGTACTGTCTGGGGTAATGCCACCCCTCGAATGGGAGGGGTGGCAATTTTGTTCTCCTTTTGGTTAATGATGGTTCATAGTGAAATTTCTCTTGGCCTCCGAAAGGCACACGAGCCCCTGGAGGCATCATGCCGGCACTTTTTGCAAACTCTTCATAATTCAAAACCTCGCTGTTAAAGTGTGAAGCGATAGCACGATTCACATGCAATGGTTGGGTCTCACCTCCCTTCTTGCAGTGAGAATGTGCCGCTTTGGAAGCCTAGAAGAGGAAACGGAGTAACTGGCTCTAGCTCCCTACTTGGGCAAGGAGTATGCCAACGCAGCTGCAAACCAATGACATTAAAACCAGTTATTCAACTACCTGATATAGCGGGAAATTTACTTTGATGAGATGGGGAGAGGATACAAAGACGTGAATCTCCGATTACCGGGAAATCGTCAACTGAGTTGACGGTATTTTTGGTAATTGCAGAAAAACTGTTTATTTGAGGGGACTTATGTGGTGTCAACCAGATTGACGATCTAATGTCAACTAGGTTGACAAAAAAGTGGGCTTCAACTGGAAGAACGTGCAGGTCAAGGTCATCTTTATCACTGCAAAACGGTGGATATAAGCCCTTAATTTTGAGTTTCAGTCCTGGGCGGAAAGTACTATATGTGAAGGCGTGTCAGAAAGGGCAAAGTCGGAGTTAGGTTCACTGGCTTAACCAAGAAGTAGAGTATCGTAGATATTGATCAACCTCTCACCGAGGATGCCTGCTAGACGCCGAAAGAAGATTACTCCATCGGCCGTCTTTCTCTCCAAAACCTTTTCGAATGCTTCCTTTTCAATTCTGAAACACTTTGACGCCAGAACACACTTTGCTGATGCGGAGTATGCCTTGCGGCCAACAAGACTGGACCAACCGAAAGCCTCTCCCGGACGCTCCACGATATAAACCACCTTCCCGGTCTTCCCCATGCTCAACCTGATGCGCCCTTCGAGTAAAACATAGAAGTATTTGGCGTGATCTCCCTCACGAAAGAGAAAATCTCCTTCGCTAAAGGATTCCGTGGTTGTTACAGCATATAGTTCGTTGGCGAACTCCCAACTCATTCCTCGGCCAAGGTCTGTCTGATCAATAAGCATTTCTTCTCCCATGTATTAGGTCAAAGCGGGCGGGTCAATGAGTATAAGTATAACTGTTTTTTTGAGAATGTCTCACCTCTGTCAGCCGCTAACCCCTTCCGCGCCTTATGGGTGGATTAAAGTGCATTGCTTTTACAACTGGTTCCCCTTATTTTGTTTGGTAGGAGTGTTAACTATAAGGACCTTGATTCACGCATGCCGACCAACGACGAATACCAAAAAAAATGGGAAGCCCAGGTGAAGGCCCTTGGTTTTCGGGAAACGGCCATAGGTTTTCTCAGGGATCGGCTTTATCGGGAGTACGACAAAAAGCGAGTGGACAACCTCGTTCGCCGTCTTGGCAAATACGAGCCGCAGCAGGAAATTGTCAAACTCCTTTGCCAAAATCCAGCCTGGCGGCAGCGGGCAGAAGAACTCATTCTTGAACTTCCAGAAGTTACGGCCGACCCCCAAACTCACTTTGTCTTTAAGGGTGAGGGAAATGTCCCTAAAGTGCCGGTATTGGAGGAGAACAGACTTTACTTTGGTTGTGGCGAGAACTTCTACGGAATCGACGCCGAGACAGGAACGGTCATCTGGCAGTTGCAGAACCCCGCGAAGAGATGGTCAACTGCCCACCTTTTAGAACAATCTCTCTATGTAAGTTCAGCTGGTAGACTCTATTCCCTCTCCCCAGAGGATGGTAGCGAACGGTGGTGCTTTGAGGTCAAGAAGGGACTCACTTCGCCTTTTGCTCACAACAACAGAGTTTTTGTGGGGTCTGAGGAAGGAACCCTGTATTCTTTAGATGTGGAGCACGGCAGCCGACTTTGGACCTTCAACGTGGCCAGGCCGATTTCAGTGGCTTCAGGGGTTTGGCAAAACAAGATATTTGCAGCATCAAAAGATCATTCCCTCTATGCCATAAACATGGATGATGGTGAATGTTTATGGCATTTCACCACCGGAGCCAAGATCTATGGAACTCCCCATGTCAGCGAGGGCGCGGTTTATCTAACTTCTGCAGATCACAAGATCTACGCCCTTTTTGCTGCGAGCGGCCAGGTCTTGTGGTCTTTCACCACTGGAGGTGAAGTGCACTCCTCCCCTTTTGAGGCGGACGGCCTGGTCTATGTAAGCTCTCGTGACCGGCACCTCTACGTGCTGGACGCAGAGGATGGAAAGGAGCTGTGGCGTTATAAGACTATGGGATACCCTTCCTCTCCTACCGCCTGCAGAGGTATGGTCTATTTTTCTGTCCAGGGGCGTGTTTATGGAATCAGTGTGGCCGACCGCAAGATGCGTTGGTGCTTTCCGCTGGGGTTTCCGATGGCGACTTCGCCCGTGGCTGGTCCAAAGAGGATCTATGTTGGAACGCTGGAGGGCCAGCTGGTCTGCCTCAAACTCAAAACAGAACTCGATGAACAGGGTTCCACCCAGGTGCTCAAGGAGTTCCTGGATCCTGAACCGGAACCGGAAAACGCATAGATCAAAGCGCATGGCGCATAGCACCAAGGGCAAGGGGAGGTGATTTGGGATTGCGCGATGCTCATGAGTATCTCAGTTTTGGATCTAGTATTTTGAAATCCGCAATCCGCAATCCGCGATCCCAAATAAGCGATCTTTATGCTCTGCGCCCCCTGCCCGCTGTCTGCTGCCAGCTGCCAGCTGTTTCCCAAATGGGCCTATTTTTTCCCTTGCCCCCGTCTTTGAGCTGTGTTATCCAATACACACATTTCAGTTTGACTCCATCTACTTCAGCGAGGTTAATTCGCCAGCGGCGAGCGCTCTGTTCATTTAGCTGTTTTTCTGTTTGACTAGTCATACTCGGTGCCACATGAGCGGAGACAAACCATCCCACTTCAAACGAAAGATACCGGCACAGCAGAGGGGTAGTGCAACGATTTGCTAGATTCACTCATAGCGAAAATGCATTTTTTTGGAATTACATACGAGGTGACCACTCTGGTCATAGGGTGAAAACAGAGAGAATGGCCTGCCCAACCACAACCGCGTAAGGAGATAACATGACCGAAAAAAAGGATGAGAAAATAGATGAAGCCCTGGAGGGTATGAAAGACCATGCTTCTTCAATCACCCAGTATGTAGATTCATTTAAGAAGCGGATTGAAGACTTGGAGAAGCAAAAAGCGGAAGCGGAAGAAAAATCCGCCAAGGCAGAAGAACGGGTAAGAAATGCGGAAGAGCAGCATGCGGCAGCTCTAAAAAAGCTTGGTCAAGTGGAGGCACGGGAGAGCACTAACTACGCTCCATTGATCAAAGAGTTGTTTAAGGAACCCCAACAAGAACTTCAACGTCAAATGAAGAGCCAAGGTCTCTGGTTTTTTGGAGTATCCCTCGCGGTTGTAGTGCTTTCCATTGTCATCAGTGTTTCAGTGATCTCCTTCTACTCAGTCAAAAGCGTAAAAAATACTGCCACTATGATGCCCGCTGCGCCTACTAAGATCGAGGCAAAGCTCGTCCAAGCCCTTGCCCATCTTGATGAAAAAACACAAAAATCGATCGACAAAATTTCTTTAGAGACTGCGAAGATTGCCGAAGACATTTCCTACATCACCAGAGATCGGCGCACAGTTGAAGAAATTACTAGAGAGATCGGAAAATTCCAGAAAGAATTTGCCCCGGTCAGGACCAGAAACGACGTACGTCTGCTGTATAAGATGCGGTTGTCACCTCACCATCAAGCGAAATATGCTCTCTTTTACGAGGCCCTGAAGGCAAGTAGCCTTCCAGCCGACCTTGTGCCGACAAATCTAAACGATTTCTACATCTGGGACAGGCAGATGCTGCACATATTCACTAGATTGCTCCGAAAAGTTGAGTCAGCGCAAACTGAGTACGGTCAACTCCCCAATGAGATTTTGAGATTTAGCAATTACAAAGACGTTATAGATGCCACCAAGTATGGGGTTTGGAGCATTGAGATAGAGGATTACTCTCAGTTGGTCGCATACTTGGAAAAGCAAATAGAGCTCTACAAAAAACAGATTTTACTCAACAACAGAGAGATATAATTAAAGAATCCGGGCCCAAAGGACCCGTCCTTGAACTGCTCACGGTGGGGGGCTTCCGTACTCTTTCCCCATGCGATTGGGGATGCAGGTGTCAGGAAAAACAAAAACAGCTGCTGAATACTGAAATCTGTATGTGTGCTGAAACCGGAACACTGAAACCTGAAACCTCCTTCACGGGCCAAGCCATTGTATACTCCCCCCGCAGACGGGATCGTCGACTGGCCTCAAGGACCAGGCCTTCGATGTTGGACAATGACAAGTCAGGTCCAGAGAAAGTCGCTTTGATCGACCCACACAGGGGATTGGTGGAGTCGGCTATTTTTGCTCGCGCCTTTGGACGTACTCTTCCGAGAACCATAGCCATTTGAAAGCTCCCTGCAGCAAGACCTGTCGACGAGCTCAGGTCGAGTCGCTGCAGGGAATCTTTGAAATGTAAGGAAGTGATTCCATCTTATTGTAGTTCGCTCGCTAACCCCGTCCGCCTCCGGCGGACTACGGGGAATGCGCTCGCCCTGTTGAATTTCCCAAAAGGAACCCTATTCAACAGGGCGAGCTGTAGCATTTTCAAACCTTGGACAGTTCCTCACCACCGATTGAAGTTTAGCCCGAAAACTTTATAAGATATTCGGGGCAGGCCTCAATCCCACCCTTACCGTGGAAATAATGGGCAGATCCAGAAAAACATATAGAAAAGCCTACGGGGTACGACTCCTTCTGTCGCACCATCCAGAGGTACGGAGGCTCAAGAGGCTTAGCTCTCCGTCAATTCATGGCAACAAGCTCTGGAAGTCAAGCTGGCTATTGATGGATTACCTGAACCGAAAAGGATTTCCAGAGGGTGCCAACGTCATGGAGGTGGGATGCGGCTGGGGATTGCTGGGAATATATTGCGCCAAGAAATACGTTTCCAAAGTAACAGGCGTCGACATTGATTCTGAGGTGTTTCCCTACCTGCACTTACACGCCGAGATTAATCAGGTTGAAATTTCCGCTTTAAAGAAAGGGTATGACGGGCTCAGAGGCAAGCATTTCCAAGAGGTGGACGTTCTGCTCGGCGCTGACATTTGCTTCTGGGATGAACTGGCCCAGCCGTTAAAGAGGCTGGTTCTTCGAGCCCTACGTGCAGGCGTGCGGCTGGTGCTGATCGGAGATCCAGGAAGACCGCCCTTTGAGGAAATAGGTGAGTATTTCGTCAGTAAGAGGGGAGGAGAATTATTCGACTGGACCGCACAGCGTCCGAGACGCAGTGAGGGGAGAATCCTTAAAATTGGAGATTTGAGATTGTAGATTGTAGATTGCTGATTTTGAATTGCGGAGTGCGGAGTGCGTAATGTGGGAAGGTCGTAAGTGTTCAGATTCCCAAATTCGCAATCCGAAATTCGAAATTCGAAATTATAAATGTCTATGGACCTTTCCACCATAACTGATGCTTTGCTAGATGCGCTCCGGCCTTTACGCTTCGGCCCTCCTGTCACCCACGTTTACAATCCCCTGGAATACGCCAGAAAACCTTATGACCTATATCTTGAACTCTATTCAAGCCACCCGAAAGAGATTATCCTCCTCGGAATGAATCCAGGGCCGTGGGGAATGGCGCAAACTGGCGTTCCATTTGGTGAGGTAACAACGGTCAAGGAATGGTTGCGTATTCAGGCTCCCGTGGGCACGCCCGCTAAGATACATAACAAACGTCCAGTTCAGGGTTTTGCATGTTCAAAAAGTGAAGTGAGCGGTAGACGACTGTGGGGTTGGGTTCAAGATACATTTGTTACACCGGAGCAGTTCTTCGCCCGTTTTTTTGTGATCAACTACTGCCCGCTGCTTTTCATTGAATCCAGTGGCCGCAACAGGACTCCAAACAACCTTCGGATTGCTGAGAGAAAACCGCTGCTGGAGGCCTGTGATCAGGCTCTCCGTCAGACTATCGAGTGGTTCAGGCCACGTTATGTGGTCGGAGTGGGACGCTTTGCTGGAGAACGAGCCCATGCCGCTCTGACAGGACTCGAGGTAACGATTGGTACGATAACCCATCCAAGCCCGGCAAATCCCAAAGCAAATCGAGGCTGGGACAGTTTGGTCATGAAAGAACTCAGAGAATTGGGGATAAGGGTCAAGGCTTGACATCCAACAAACTGCACCTCTATTCTAACTAGTGTATTATTGAAGACATTAGGAGATTACTGAAAAACTCGAAATTTTGAGTACAAGGATCATATCCGTCATTCCGGAAGGCGCGAAGCGACTATCCGGAATCCAGAAACAACAATATTTCGCTGGATACCGGATCTCGACTTCGTCTCGTCCGGCATGACGTTTCGTGCCGTTTCCAGGCTTTTTGAGCAGCCTGCTAGAGACATTTTGTTTTTAACCATAGGTTGCAGGCTGCATGTACTGCTAGATTTTAGATTACTTTCAGTGCGATTGGAGAGAGTGATGAAGAAACTCGTTCACCTTTTCCTATTTTGTCTTTTTTTCATGGTGCTGCTGAGCTGCCGGTCCCCTGCTGAGAAGGGAGTCGTACAGGAGCCTGTGATGAAAACCGTATTCTATCTTCCTGCCGAGGTGGTCAATGTGCAGGAAAATATGGTTACTATAAAAGTCGAGAAACCTGCACTATATGAAGGAGAGGTCAAACTTGCACTCCAACTCGCTCAAGAGGTTATTGAAAAAACCTATCTCTTGGAGGGACAAAAAACCAATGTTGGCCAAGCGAGAGTTGAAGTCATAAGAATCATCGGTAATGATATATTGCTCAAGGTTCTCGAGAAATCTCACAGTTTTAAACCCGGCGACGAAGTTCAAATCTTTCTGGACAGGAAAATAATCGCCATCAAGGACTTTGAAGTAATAATGGGAAGAAACAAAGAGGTTGGCAAATATGTGCAGGAAGATATAACCACAGCTCTGGTGAACTCAGGTCAATTCAACGTGGTGGAGCGGCTGAAATTGCAATCTGTCCTGGATGAATTAAAATTGGCCCAACTTGGCCTCACTGATCCTGAGGGTGCCAAAGAGGTGGGCAAACTCCTAGGCGCAGACGTCATTTTGACAGGCACTCTGGCAGCCACAGGGGAGGAGTGGAACGTTAACTTAAGGTTGATAAACACGGAAACCGGCCTGATAACATCGGCCTTCAACCGGAAAGGACGGTTACAGGAACTGAAAACTGAATCCTTTCGGGAAATCAAGAATATTGATGGCAGCTTTGAAGATCATGCTTCTGATCTGGCCGGATGGATTCTCGGCACTGAACGTAACCGCAGAACCGGTAAAGGAGGCTACCGAAACGTTTATGTTGACGAAACACAGGGCGCTAACGGCACAGGAAGATCTCTGGCCATGGATTTCAAGTTGGGTACCGCAAGAGTTCCGAAGTTCAAGAACCGGCCAATTCATGCCAAGATAAGTAACCGACTTAAACGCGATCTGAGTGATTACACGGGAATAAGATTTTATCTCAAAGCTGATAGAGACCTCGATGTCTGGTTTCAAATTAGTGACAGTCAAGAGGGCTTGGTGCATGAGGAAAACTGGTTTCATATTGTAAGCGTGACAGAGAACTGGCAAGAGGCTCGTATCCCTTTCAACTCGCTGTCAATCCAGAAAAGCCGTGCTCAGAGGTTGGGTACGAATCAGATATTGCAGCTCAATAAGGTCGAAAAAATCGATTGGGCAATAGGCGAAGGAATGTTTGGACGCGGCAAGGGGGCTACCATTTGGCTTGACGAGGTTACGTTCTATTAGATCTCAGCTCTTCACAAGTGGTTCAATAGCCAAAGGATCAATCGCATGCAAGAAGACGTCAGAGACAAACTCTACCTGAATCAAGAAGATGTGTTGAAGCTGAACTTTATCAGGGAACCGGGAATTTATATCTACCGCAGGCATTACCGCCAAGGACTACGCTCCCATATCCTAGAAGTGTTGAGTCAAGAGGATGTGGAAAAAGAAAAAAATGGGGTGATCATCGATGGGGCCAAGTGGTACCCCAGGGCAGAACCTTTGAAAATGCTGAGGATATTCAGAACGAGGTTCAAGAACTTGCAAGAGGCAGAGGAGGAAATAGAAAGAGTCAAAACCATTGAGTCCTACTTGGGTCCGGAAAATTTTGCCAGATCCGATGAATTCCTGGTGGATTACGAATTGAATGGAAGACGCGAAATCATCCTCTGCGGCCTCCAGGAGTTCATTCAAGGTGCAATACTGGATCCTTGGGACCAATTGGACGACAGCCACTTGCTTTCTATTTTGCGTCGAATCAGCTTTGAAACCTTTGAAGACGCAGAAAGTATCGGGGGCAGTTGGGTTCGCGAAGTCCGGAAAAACTCTGAAACCTTCATCGGGAAAGTCAAGAAAATGATTCTGGAGGCCAACCATGTGCCGGATCTCGCCGGCATAGGCAATCTGCTCCTTACTCCGTCTGGAGAAATCAAGCTGGTGGATATCAACAACATATCCAGGGTATCTTTTGAATCGTCAATCAGTATTGATGATAGAGGCTATCCTGTTTGCGACAAATCCATTGAGTCTTTGTCTCTCCTTGAGCAAGGGTTGCTGCAAAGACCGTTACCGGCAGATGACACCATTTACAGGACATATCTTGACCCGAGCAGGATGGAGGAAGTGAAAGCTTTAGAGAAAGAATTCCTTCGTGCCATGGAACAAGATACTGCTGACGATGACATTTCTCCATCCTAGCCCCTTTAAATAGTGAGCCTGACAATTTTAGATTTTAGAATGCAGATTTCAGATCTAAAAGCTCGAAACCTCTCGGCAAGGAATCCACACACCCCAAGCTACAATCTACAATCTACAATCATAAATCACCTGGGTCTCACCTGTCTCGCCTTTCTCGCAATCATCTTATGTGTGTCTTGTGGAGGGGAAGCTCGGGTCGCTCCCTATTCAGGACCAGCTTATCCGCAGAAGACGATAGCCAGGCTTGGCTACTCCATTCAAGTCGGAGCTTTTGCAAATTTGAACAATGCGGTCCGGCTGAGTAAAGCTCTCGAGCAGCGCGGGCTGGATGCCTACTATTTTGTTCACAAAACAGGACTCTACAAAGTCCGTTTTGGTGATTTTCCAACCAAAGAAGCCGCCCGCGAGAAAGCGGAGGCTGTTCGTGCTGCAGGAATAATAGAGACGTACTACATCGTCAGTCCCGATGATTATGCAGTAGTAAAACAGAGAAAGCGCGGTGGCAGGAGCTATCTCAGAAATGAGATTGTGGGAACGGCGAAGAGATTTCTCGGTGTCCCTTACCGGTGGGGCGGCTCTTCCCGACGAGAAGGATTTGACTGCAGTGGTCTGACCATGGTCGTTTATCAACTGAATGGATTGAATTTACCGCGGTCATCAAGAGAACAATACCGGGTTGGAACACCTATCGGAAAAAGTCAGCTGTCCCGAGGAGATTTGGTCTTTTTTGCCACCTCGGGTGGTAGAAGGGTCTCCCATGTGGGCATTTATGTGGGCAACGGTGAATTTATTCATGCTCCGCGTAGGGGCAAGAAAATAAGGACAGAGCGCCTTACCAAAAGATATTTCAAGAATCGATATGTCGGGGCCAGAACCTATCTAAACTAGCCCGGATATTTCATGAAAATGCTACAGCGAGCGCAGTCCCGTAGTCCCGCTTTTCGAGCGGGACGCGGGTTAGCGAGCGAACTACAATAAAATGGTATAAATACCTCACATTTCGAAGATCCCTGCAGCACTCTGCAGGGATCTTCAATTGCTGTCGCGAGACCGCGAAACTGGGAACCCGCTTGTCGTAGATGCCGCTTGCGGTGCGGGACTGAGCGGAGCGCAGCGAGCGCGAATTAGATGGACGTGCCACCTGGCAACCGCAGGATGTTGGTCCCGAGGTCTACCTGAACGGTACATCGCAGGGGCCGTCTGTCCTGAGCGAAGTCGAAGGAACATCCGAGGACGCCAGGAAAAACTTCCATATCCGTGGTCGCAGCAGGTCATTCATGAAATATCCGGGCTACTGGAAACAGGGGCAGCCGTTGACAGCAGGCGAACAAAACAAAAAGTCAAACAAACCCCTTACTTTGGTGATTGACCAAGGTACCCTATCCACCAGGGCGCTGGCCATAGATGAAAATGGAAAAGTTCTGACCTCGGCTTCTTACGATGTCTCGTTGCAAAGTCGCGGTTTAGAGTTGGTAGAACAAGATGCAAATGAAATATTGGCCTCTGTGCACGAGGTGGTGCAAACCATACTAGGCAACTCTCGGGTTCGACGTTTAGGTGTATCTTGTGCCGGGCTAGCCACACAACGATCCAGCGTGGTGGCATGGGACAAACGCACCGGCGAGCCACTTGGCCCCTTGTTGAGCTGGCAGGACCGCCGTGCAGCAGAGTGGTTGAGTGGATTGAACCATCATGCTGACCAAATAAAAGAGCACACCGGACTGCCGCTTTCCCCGCACTATGGCGCTAGCAAACTGCGGTGGTATTTGGATCATCTGCCTGCGGTAAGACAAGCCATGCGAAAAGGCTCTCTGGCCTTTGGGCCCCTGGCCAGCTTTCTCTTGTTTCACTTGCTAGAGGATCAACCCCTGGTGGTGGATCACGCCAATGCCTCTCGCACTCAGATATGGAATTTACAATCTTGCGACTGGGATCCCTGGCTATTGGATCTTTTTGGCATCCCTCTGGAAACACTCCCCCTGTGCCAACCTATCTGCCATGATTATGGTTTTCTGCGCACAGCTAACATACCCATGGCGGCGGTCAATGGCGATCAGACTTCAGCCATTTATAGCCTGGGGCGTCCCCGTCTGGACACTGCCATCGTCAATATCGGCACCGGAGCTTTTGTTCTCATTCCTACCGGTGCAGAAATCATACGCCAACCTGCTCTGTTGAGCGGTCTGGCCAGAAGCACGAAGGATTGGGGCGAATATATAATCGAAGGGACTGTCAACGGTGCAGGAGCTGCATTGGAGTGGGCGGCAAAAAAGTGGGATTTGCCGAATATCACCACTCATCTTTCCACCTGGTTATTGAGCGAGGATGAACCACCCGTGTTCATCAACACCATAGGCGGCCTGGGGTCGCCCTGGTGGCAATCAGGACCATCCCCCACTGTGCTGGGGAATGGTGAGCCATGGCAGCGGGCGGTGGCAGTAGCCGAGAGTATCCTATTCATGGTGCAAGCCAATCTCGAAACCATGGCAGAGGCCGGCCTGGCTGTTAGCAGAGTTCAGATCAGCGGTGGGCTGGCACGGTTTGATGGCTTGTGTCAGAGGTTGGCTTCCCTTTCCCAGCTACCTGTTTACCGTCCCGCTGAGACTGAAGCCACCTGCCGGGGTATTGCCTGGCTCGCTGCTGGATCTCCTTCTCGCTGGCCCAAACCAGGCCGGGGCCGAATCTTCAAGCCTCAACCGAATCAGGCACTGGACAACCGCTACAGAAGGTTTCGCCAGATAGTAGGATAAGAAAAGAAGTCAGACGCAAAGCGCTAAGCGCAGAGCGCAAAGCGTGCGGTAAACAGTAAACGGATTATGCGCTGTTTCCCGGACTGTTCACCGCTTAGCATTTACCGTTCACTGTTTTTTCCGCTATGCGCTATGCTCTATGCGATCTGACCTGATTCGAGGATCAAATTTTCTAGGACTAATTTTATGGCGACATTCGCCCGATCAGCCGGCACCACCCCTTTTTTAGAGGAGGCCCAGCATCGTCCGCTGGTTATGGCTCACCGGGGCGGGGCTGGCTTGTGGCCAGAGAATACCATGTATGGTTTTGAGCGCGCAGTGGATTTAGGGGTAGACGTTCTCGAGACAGAAATACAGAGTACCGCCGATAACGTTCTGGTTTTGATGCATGACAGCACCGTCGACCGCACCACCAACGGTTCGGGGCCCGTTCGTGCATTCACCTTGGATGAACTCAAGACGCTGGACGCAGGCTACAACTGGACAGCAGATGGTGGTCAAACCTTCCCGTTTCGAGGAAGTGGCATTACGGTGCCGACGTTGGAAGAGCTGTGCACTGCCCTCCCCACTGCACGCATAAATATAGATATCAAACAGGACAAACCTTCGCTGGTTGCCTCACTTTGTAAGACCATTCGAACCTTCGATATGGTGGAAAGAGTGATGGTTGCTTCGTTCAGCTCGAAAGTGCTCAAAGCTTTTCGACGAGTGTGCCCCGAAGTCACTACCTCCGCTGGCAGTGGAGAAGTCGCCCTGTTTTATGTAATGAACTTGGTATTCCTCGGACGGGTATACAGGTCTGCCTTTCAAGCGTTCCAGATCCCTGAATACAGCCATGGACTGCGGGTGCTAACGAAGAGATTTGTGCAGACCGCCCACGGTCTTCATCTCGCTGTTCATGTCTGGACCGTCAATGATACAACGGATATGCAACGGCTACTCGATTTGGGAGTGGACGGCATCGTCACGGATCGACCGGATCGACTTCTCTCGCTGCTGACAAAGCCGGGGGGCGATTAGGAAAGGCGAACTACTCTTCAGGTTCTGCTTCTTTTGCCTGTTCTTCTTTTGCCAGTTCTTCTTTTGCCTTTTCCGCTTCTTCTTTTTCCTCTTTTTCTTTTTTCGCTTTCTCTCTTTTCTCTTTTGCTTTTTTCGCCTTCTCTTTCTTGGCCTCTTCTTTTACTACCTCTGCCCAGTACTTCTCCCTTTCTTCCCCCTTCTCTTTACGCTTCTGTGAGCCACTTCTGGGATTCTTCGCCATTTGACACCTCGCTTTCGCAGATTGAAGCTCCCTGCAGCAAGACCTGTCGACGAGCTCAGGTCGAGTCGCTGCAGGGAATCTTCGAAATGTAAGGAAGTGGATCCATTTTATTGTAGTTCGCTCGCTAACCCCGCAGCCCCGCTGAAGCGGGATCTCCGCTTCGCTACGACAAGCTTCGGGGAATGCGCTCGCTGGAGCATTTTCAGTCCTTTAACAATGGCTTTGTCAGTTCGAACAATAGAAAGGTAAAAACGCAGCCAGTTACAAAAAACCATACGGAGGCATGGATTGACAAGGCAGCAAGAACCGTTTCTCTCAACCCCAGCAGTCCCCCTTCTCTTGCAGCTGCCCATTGCACCAAGGGTTGCGGCACGAACTGGACAAGCGGCATTCCTGGCCATTCGCCGGTTTGGAACCACTTCCAGTACTGAAAGAGGAATATAGAAAGTGCCATGAACGTTCCAGCGCCTATAGGAAAAAAGGTAACAATTTTAAGCAGAGTAATAACTCTCGTATCATTCGTTTCCATTTCGATTACCTACATGGTAATTGGGTTAGATTTTGTATTATAATCCCCATCATATCTGGAATACCAGCAGAATGATCTTTAGCTAGCTTGTACTCAGAAAAATTGGCAATGAAATCACCTCCGAGGATCGCAGCACTATGGCAAAGGTTACTGAACCATTCTGGAAAATCAAGTCTCTCACGGAAATGACCCCTGAGGAATGGGAATCACTCTGTGACGGCTGTGCCAGATGCTGTTTGCACAAAGTAGAGTACAAGGACACTGGAGAGGTCCATTACACCAATGTAGCGTGTCGCCTTCTGGATATGTGGTCATGCCGCTGCACCTCTTATCAAAAACGCATCAAACTCGTCCCAACGTGCCTGGTAATGACACCAGCCAAGGCTGCGGATTTGGAGTGGCTCCCTGGAACCTGTGCCTACCGCCGACTGGCTTTGGGAAAGGAACTGGAGTGGTGGCATCCCCTGGTGTCAGGTAGCCCCAAAACAGTCCATGAAGCAGGTGTTTCAGTGCGGGGGAAAGCCTTACCAGAGCAATACGTGCACCCTGACGAGTTGGAAGACCATATCATTCAGTTCTGATCCTCCACCAGCTGTTACTCATAGAAAAACGTGCAACTGCGACAGTTAATGATTATATCATTATATATTGTTGCGGGATCTTGCCATTTTGGCAAGCTTCCTGGAGAAGGAGTAAGCTATGAATATCAGAACCGGAAAGATTTTATTCTTTTTTATTGTGCCCTTGCTTGTCTCCCTGAGTGCAGTGGATGGTTTTGCGGAGAGAACTCTCGTCATCCAAATGGATGAGGTGAAATGCGACACATTGTCTGTGTCCGGGAAACCCCGCAATGGCGGCTATCATGTTGAAAAGGTCTGGAGCCAAAGTCCAGGTGAAGATGTTGTCAGTTACTCCATTGACAAAGATAAGGGTTTAATTTGCTTCCAACCCTTGAGCGTTGGCAGTGCGAAGATCAGGGTCCGCGGTCAGAGATACGAACTCGACCGCTATGGCAAACAAAAGAGCAGTGAACCGTTTTATAGGGCCTTCAAAGTAAGAATTAGACCTGAGAAGAAGAGCAGTACCAGTGGTAGGATGTATTAACCCTAATGTTCCATACCTATGTCGGGCCCCTGAAAGTCTCCAGTTCCTCTGCTGATAGACGAATTCCCGCAGGAAGTCCAGGTAGGACGGCTGTCTTGGGCGGAGCCTCACCTGCACGCATCTCCTGGAGAACCTCCGGTAAATCTTGAAGAGATCTTCCCTCCCTTACCAGAGTGAACGCTGGGACCTGAGAGGTTTCAATAAACTCCAGAGCTTTGCGAACCGTCTCAGGGGTATGATGGAAAGAGGCATAGATGCGAATCTCATCGTAGTGGAGACGGGTGGTATCGACACGAAGCTCTGTTCCACGTGGACAGCCGCCGAAAAGGTTCACCCGGCCACCCGGCCGCACCAACTCCACCGCTTGATTCCAAGTTTCTGCCTTGCCCACGGCCTCGATCACGCAGTCAAAACCCAGCTTGTGAGGTGTGTACTCATCCCGTAGCCGCTCGAGCAACTCCGGTGAAAGCCTTTCTGCAACAGTATTGCTCACACCCAGTTCAGCAGCGACGGCAAGTCGATCTGATTGGTCATCAACGGTGGTGACCTCTGCGCCAACCAGCACCGAGAGTCGTGCAAGCATCAAGCCGAGAGGCCCGGCACCGATCACCAGTACCTTCTCTCCCTCCTGTATGGCCACATCCTCCACACCTTTAACTGCACAGGCCAGTGGCTCCACCAACGCCGCCTTGGCTGCCGAAAGATCTGCTGGGATGGTGAGACAATTCTCCTCCACAATCCTGGCGGGAACAAGAGCATATTCCGCATAGGCCCCATTGGCAAAGAGCAGGTCATTACAAAGATTGGGTTTGTTTAATTCACAAAAATAGCAGTCCCAACAGGGTGCGGAGTTGGCCGCTACTATCCTCGTGCCCACCGAGAAGCGCCCATTGTCGCTGATTACTACCTCTCCGGCAAATTCATGACCGAACACGGATGGCGGCTGAATCATGCGCTCATGATAGCCCCGGAGAAAGACTTTCAAATCCGTACCACAGGTCAAAGCCGCTTCTACCTGAACGAGGATGTCGCCCGGTTGCAACTCAGGCACCGCTATTTTCTCAAACCTGACGTCTTCTTTGCCGTGAAGCACACAGGCCATCATAGTATCAGGTATAGTTTTTGGATCTCCCATTACCATCCTTCCAATGATACCTATACAGCAATTATCATTTCTTTCACCACGGAGGCAAATATCTAATGTAAATCCGAAATTCGAATATCGAAACTGGGGCCCCGCCCAAAGGGTGGGGAGTCCGCAGGACAAATCCGAAACAAATTCGAATTACCAAAATTTAAATGATCGAAACACAAGATAAGTCTTTTCAGATAGTTACGTTTTGAACATTTGAGAATTCGGATTTTGTATTTGTTTCGTGCTTCGAGTTTCGTATTTCGAATTTGAGTGCTGAGCACTTCTACGGGTCTCTACGTTTCAATCCTGGCACTCCCCTGCCCAGTCAGATGTTAACTGCCTCTGAATCTGGCGCCACCGCGACCTTCAAAGAATCTCCTTGCGGCTGTCTCGCCAAAGCGAGGGCCTGATTGATCTCATTGAGCGGAAACACATGGGTCACAAGCTCTCCCCAAGGATATTGTTGATCAATAAGAGTTTCCGTGGTCAGTCTGTTGAGTTCAATAGAAGACGAATAGCTTCCAATGACCTGTTTTTCAGCCATACCTACTTGTCCAGCGTCGATTCTGAGTTCTTGTCCCATGCGGGTATGAGCAAAGAGAACCAAGGTCCCGCCGGGCCGCAATGCGCGGAGAGAACCATTTATTGCTTCCTCGGATTCCGTGGCAGCGATGACCGCATCAGGACCGAGGGGGAGAGCAATCTTTTTCAGGTTCGCGTCCAGATCATTCCCGGGACGAAATACTGCCTTTGCACCATACCGGAGAGATCTTTCCTGTCGTTCCGGCAGCGGCTCAACTGCAAAAACCTCCCAACCATCTCTGTACATCAGGGCAGTTAGCATGAGTCCAACGGGGCCCTGCCCTAAGATCACCGCGGTGCCTTTTGAGTCAGGAAGAGCATCTGTACACTTGAGACAGGTATTGAGAGGTTCCATGAGAATGGCGATTTTAACCGGCAAACTCTCTGGCATCTCAACCACCCCACCACCACTTACGATCCAGGGAGAAACCTTGACGTACTCAGCCCAACCTCCACCGGCAGGGGCAAATCCTGCTGTGGTGCCGGTTTTCTTATAACCGGCACACTGACTGTAACGGCCC
>JASFGC010000009.1:0-28519 GCA_050123975.1 Syntrophobacterales bacterium
CCGTTACGCTGTACTACTCCGTCGTACCGACAGAGAAAACATCATCTGGACCTATCTTCTGTGGCTCTGTTTGGCATTGGCTCTGTTTTCCATCTCACGATCAGTGGGGCACATTGCCAAACGGTTGTTGCTTCTATCAGGACAGAGTGATGTCTGGGTGGAATTGAGACCATTTAGCGGCTCTATCAACAGCTTGACCTTCGTTATTGTGGGTAGCATAACTCTCTTTTTCCAGAAAGTTCAAAGGATTAATGTCCAAATACTGAGCGACAAGAGGGCCATTGAAAAGGCAAGCGAAGAACTCAGGTGGTTGAACCAAAATTTGGAAGAGATGGTACGTCAGCGAACCGAGGAACTGAGCAAGTCCGAAGAGAAGTATCGCCGCATATTCGAAGGATCTATGGACATCATCATGGTTCTTGACCCCGACAGTGGATTTTTGGACATAAACCAGGCCGGGCTCAGTATCCTGGGATATGCTTCCAAGGATGAACTCATTGCAAGCGCAACCCTTGCTGACTTGATTGTTTCACCTCAAAATCCCCGAGATCTCCTGGAAGAGATCGCTGCCGTCGGCTTCCGGAAAGATCTGGAGTGCAAAGTACGGAGCCGGGACGGGGAGGACCTAACCTGGCTTTTCAGTTTGACGGCCAGGAGAACACCCGACGGGGAGGCAGCTGGATTAGAAGGCATTGCCAAGGATATAACCCATCGGAAAAAAATGGAGGAGCAGCTTCTGCAGGCGGAACGGTTAGCCTCTCTCGGAGAGCTTTCCGCTGGTGTGGCCCATGAGGTGAACAACCCTCTCGGTATGATACTTGGCTATACGCAACTATTGCTTCGTACCGAGGCAAAGGACACTCAAAATTATGATGATCTAAAAATCATTGAAAAGCATGCGCGCAATTGTAAAGCGATTGTGGAGGACCTGCTCAATTTCGCTCGCAGCTCCGAAACCCAGAAAGGAGTACTCAATGTGAATGATCTCATCCACGAGGTCATATCGGTGGTAGATCACCAGTTCAAATTGGACAATATCACTATAGAGACCGCACTCGACACCTCAATTCCTACCCTTTACGCTGATGGGGAGAAATTGAAACAAGTCTTCATGAATCTCTTAGTGAACGCGAAACAAGCCATTGAAGTACAGGGAAAAATTCAGATTCTCACTGCTCACGATTCTTCCCGAAATGAGCTCACCGTTACCGTGGTGGATACCGGCTCTGGCATCCCTCCTGAGGTCCAAGAGAAAATCTTCGATCCCTTTTTTACAACCAAACCAACGGGGCAGGGCACTGGTTTGGGGTTGTCTGTGAGCTATGGTATCATCAAAGACCACCACGGAGAGATCTTTGTTCAGAGCACCCCGGGCAAGGGGAGCACATTTACCATTACCTTACCCGTCACCTTCGATGAAGGGGAAGAGACTCTTTAACCAAGAGCCCGTCGGGCGCTTACCCGACATGCAATCAACCTCGAAATACGTCTGCAAGACGTGAGTTGATGCCGTATGACAAAGGACAGACTTCTCGTTGTTGATGACGAAGTTGACATGCTTCGCTTATTACAGCGAAGCATCAGTCAAGACCTAGACTGTGAGACAGATACTGCGACTTCAGGTGCTGAAGCCTTGAGATTGCTCGAGACCAGGAACTATGACCTGGCTCTGCTGGATATCCGCATGCCGGGGATGGACGGGCTTGAACTGCTGGAGCGGATCAAACAGATCAATCCGTGGTTGACCGTGGTGATGATGACTGCTCACGGGGTGGTGGAGTTGGCGGTACAATCCATCAAGAAGGGGGCTTATGATTTCATTACCAAGCCGTTTGATCACGAGGAACTCATCCACTTGCTGCGGAAAGCCCTGGAGCGTAGTCAGCTTCTCCGAGAAAACCTCAATCTTCAGCGTCGAATCAAAAAGAAAGAGCCTTTTGAAAATCTGCTCGGTTCTAGCCCGGCCATGCAGCGAGTCTACCAGACTATCCAAATGATAGCCAAAACCGACGTTACTGTTCTCATCACAGGAGAATCCGGTACCGGAAAGGATCTAGCGGCTCGGGCAATACATGCGTTCAGCCATCGCAAAGACCAGCCCTACGTAACGGTGAACTGCCCCACCCTTCCGGAGAACATTCTGGAGAGCGAGCTCTTTGGCTATAAAAAAGGAGCATTTACCGACGCCAGCAGTGACAAGATAGGACTGTTTGAGGAAGCCGGGGGTGGGACAATTTATCTTGATGAAATCGGAGACATTGCTTCACCTATACAAACCAAGTTATTGCGGGTGCTGCAGGAAAAAGAGATCAAGCCCCTGGGCCAGACCAAATCAATTAAGGTTGATGTAAGAGTTATTGCTTCCACCAATCGCGATCTCAGAGAGAAAATTCGCCAGCAGGAATTCCGGGAAGATCTCTTTTACCGCTTGAATGTGCTCACCGTGCACATGCCTCCCTTGCGCGAACGCAGGGAGGACATCCCGCTGTTAGCAGAACACTTCCTGAAGCACTACTGCGAAGAGTTCGGCAAACCACCCAAATCCTTGTCCTCGGAGCTCATGGATTTGCTGTTGAGGCGGAACTGGGAAGGGAACGTCAGAGAACTGGAAAACATAATCAACAGGGCAATTCTCCTTTCAACCGGGGACGTTATCGAGCCTCACGAAATAGGCTGGACTGCTGATTTACCTGATAGCTGTGCGGTGGGAAGTGAAATCCACGGAATGCCTTACAAAGAGGCAAAGGGGGAAGTCCTGCGGCACTTCCACGCTCAGTATTTGGGAGAACTTCTCAGACGGAACAACGGCAACGTTACCCATTCAGCCCGTGAATGTGGGCTGGAGCGTCAGGCACTGCAGCAAATACTGAGACGATATGGTCTCAAATCTCAAGATTTCCGTAGCTAGACTTTTATAACTCGAGCACGAACAGGTCGCAGTGATTTGGTGGTTCTATCTCTTGCCTGTCATCACATTCCCCCAGCCTGGATTCTTCAGGAGACTATCTAGATGTACCAGTATGATACGGTTATTCTGGGTGCTGGACCTGGTGGTTATGTAGCAGCCATCCGAGCCGCCCAGCTGGGAGCCAAGGTCTGCATTATTGAAAAAGAACTGGTTGGCGGCACCTGCCTCAACTGGGGTTGCATTCCCACCAAGGCCATGTACAAATCCGCTGTGCTCTTCGAACAGATGCGCAAGGCTGAAACCTTTGGACTGAGTTGCGACCGGCCCCTCGCGCATCTGGGCAAGATTGTCAGCCGCAACCAGCGGATCGTCGCAGAGCTTCGCGAGGGGGTTGAGCGACTATTCAAAAAACACCAGGTCAACCTGATCATGGGGGAAGGGTACGTCAAGGGACCTGGTGAGGTTGAGGTGACAACCACTGTCCATGGGAAGCAGACCATTCGCGGCAAACAGCTCATTCTCGCCACCGGTTCTCAGCCTCTCGCCCTGGATTTACTTCCCTGGGATCACCAGAAGGTGCTGAGCACCCGAAGCATGCTGGAATTGAAACACATTCCCAAAAGCCTCTTTATTGTAGGCGGCGGTGTCTCTGGCTGTGAGTTCGCTCTACTTTTTGGTGCGTTAGGCACCACCATTCACTTGGCGAAACGCAGCAAAGAGCCCATAAAAGGCCTCGATCGGGACGTTAACAAAATACTGATACGAGCCCTCAAGAAACGAAAAGTAAAACTGCACCTCGGAGATCCTCCTGAGGCCGCAGTGCGCACTGAAGCAGGCGTGAAGCTGACGCTTCAATCAGGCAAGCAGATTGAAACCGAAATGGCCTTGGTCACAGTGGGGCGTTCTCCAGTCTCTCGGGGGATAGGACTCAACCAAGTTGGCCTTGACTTAGAAAACGGTTATGTCCAGGTAAATGAACATTGCCAGACAAATGTGTCGGGTGTTTATGCCATCGGGGATGTTACGGGCAAAAAGGAACTGGCGCATTTTGCCTCCCACCAGGGAATCGTTGCAGTGGAGCATGGACTGGGCCAGCAAGAAGATGCAGTTGACGAAGATGCCGTCCCCATTGCCATCTTTACAAATCCTGAGATTGCCAGCGTCGGACTTACTGCCCAGCAATGCGAGGAGCGATCAATCGGTTACCTCGAGGGCAGTTTTCCTTTTCGAGCCCTCGGTAAGTCCCACGCCATTGGTGAAATTGATGGTTTTGTCAAAGTAATTGCCAAGAAAAAAAATGAGCGAATAATCGGCATCCATATCATTGGGCCTGATGCCAGTACTTTGATTGCTGCATGCAGCGTGGCCGTAACCAAGAAAGTAACGCTCACGGAGATGTCCAAGACCATTCAGGCCCATCCCACGGTGGCCGAGGCCTTGTGGGAGGCGGTGGAGGATACGCGAGGGTTATCCATACATAAGTTTGACCTTGGATTGTAGGTAATCAAGCAGCGAGCAGCTGGCAGCTGGCAGTAAGAAGTCATTAGGTCATTAAGTCATTACGCTTCGCGCTAAAGCGCTTCGCTGTCATTTATGGTCATATATGGTTAGGGCATAATGACTCAATGACGGCCGTAAGGCCTAATGACGGCCACGTTCGTGGCCAAATGACCTAATGACGAACGAATAATTACTCATGACAAATGTTTTACCAGATGGTTGGATTGCAAACTTAGGTAGCGCCAAATACCTCGACACCCTCGACTTGCAGCGGGAGCTGGTCAAGCTCCGCCAGGAGCAGAGAATTCCCGATACGCTGCTCCTGGTAGAACACGAGCCGGTAATCACCTTGGGGCGACGGGGAAGTACCAGCAACATTTTGTCTTCTTCAGAACAGCTTGCCTCGCAGGGGATAAACGTACACCAGGTTGAAAGAGGAGGAGATGTCACGTACCATGGCCCCGGGCAGTTGGTGGGCTATGCGGTGATCGATCTGGCCGAAAGGAGCATTGGAGTCCGCCAGTTTGTCGACTTGCTGGAAGAAACCATCATCTTGACTCTGGCCAACTTTGACATCCGCGCTGGGCGGCAGTCACAACACCGTGGAGTCTGGGTTGAAGACCGTAAAATTGCCGCCCTCGGAGTTGCAATTAAACGATGGGTGAGCTTTCACGGCTTTGCCCTGAATGTCTCTCCCAATCTGGATCACTATTGCCACATTAATCCCTGCGAGCTTCACCATGAGCAAGTGACATCAATGGCACGTCTTTTGGGAAAACCTCCTGCCATGGCAGTAGTGACACAGAAGGTGGTGAGCAGATTTGCTGAACTTTTTCCTGGGGAATGGCATGAGATTCCGTCTGCTGAAGTCTTCGCAGGAGTGCAGATCGAAGCGAATGGCTCAAGGCGCACGGCACAGGGCACAAGGAAGTGAAACACCGTTGGAGGTTTGAGGTTGGAGGTTTGAGGCAAAAAATTGAAAAAGATGTCTTTGCCTCCAACCTCGAGCGAAGCCTGCTGAGCGGTCCTCCACCCTCCACCCGTGCAACTCCCTGCGCTCTGCGCTATGCTCTCATGACAACGGACTACGGATAACTGACTACTGACATCGAAAGGAGACGAGATGACAAACGGGGCTTTGAAAATCAGTCAAGATCACGTATGGGTGCAGACCAACGGAGAAGGTGCACCGGTAGGAATTTCCGATTTTGCCGCCGAGGCTCTCGGCACTATTATCTATGTGGAACTCCCAGAGGTCGGCGATGAAGTAGCCAGGGGCGAGAGCTTCGCGGCAGTGGAATCCGGCAAAGCCAGTGTGGAACTCCCTGCGCCCATATCAGGGCACGTTCTCAAGGTGAACGAAGAGCTTGAAGACGCACCCAACCTGATCAATCAAGACACCTATGGCAAGGGCTGGATAGTCTTACTAGCAGTGAAGGACGTGGCGGAACTTGACGAGCTCATGAGCAAACCCGACTACGATTTGTTTGTAGCAGATGCAGTTGAAGGCTAATTTTCTCTCACCCAATTGAAGCTCCCTGCAGCAAGCTGCAGGGAATCTTCGAAATGTAAGGAAGTGATTCCATTTTATTGTAGTTCGCTCGCTAACCCCGTCCGCCTCCGGCGGACTACGGGGAATGCGCTCGCTGTAGCATTTTCATACTTAACTACTCGTCTTATATTGACATAAACCATCTACTTGCATTAACGTGCAAATAGTTGATATTTCACGTTCCATCTCATTTTGGATGAGTTTCTACCTTTCTCCGCTGAACTTCAGGATCACGCACCACAACCATTGGCTTCATCTCTCCGGTGGTAGAAATGAGGAAAGGATTCCCGCAGTTGACTTTAGGAAGCTTTTCTCACTCTTTGAGAGTACTAATGGAAAGGAGGCCATTATGAAAAAGCTATTTATCTTAGTGGCATCAGCGTTTTTCGTCCTTGTTCAGCCTGCATTGTCGGCAGAACTTATTATTTTGACAGAAAATCTGCCACCACTGAACTATGTAGAAGACGGCGTTCTGGTTGGTCCTTCTGTTGACACAGTGAAAGAAATTCAGAGAAGGGTAGGATCCCAAGAGGAAATCAAGGTCTATCCATGGGCAAGAGCTTACCAAATGGCTCTGGAGCAGGAAAATGTTGTATTGTTTGGCATGACACATACAGAAGTACGCCATGAGCAATTTAAATGGATAGGTCCGTTAGCTACAAAAAGGGATATTCTTGTGGCCAAGAAGGGTTCAGGTATACAAATTAACAGCCTGGAAGATGCCAAGAAAGTAAAACGCATTGGCACCCTTCGAGACGACACCAGAGAGCGCTTACTCAAACGTCACGGATTTACCAATCTTGAACCTGTTTCTGATGAACAAATGAATGCTCGAAAGCTTGTTCTCGGCCGTATAGACTTGTGGACATATAAGATACCGGGATTAAGAACTGTTTGTGACCTGGCCGAGGTTGATTATAAAGAAATGGAGGAGGTCTATAGTCTCAGAGAAATCAATGTTGACATTGCTTTTTCAAAGAAGACCTCTGATGCAATCGTACAAAAGTGGAAAAATGCTTTTAACGAAATGGTAGCTGATGGAACTTTAATGCAGATTCGTAAAAAATGGAATAAGAGAATACCAGATGCTCCATTTCCAGAGCTTGAAGACAAACCTTAGCCCTAAGGGCTACAACTTACCCTCCACTACCTGAACCAAGACCTTAGCAACGTGTGGTGACCGCAGTAGGATTGTGTTCATGCAGAACGATTCCCCCCCAAAACCTTCCCCAAAAGTAAGTAGCATCAGCCGTCGCTTCAGTTACGCCTTAATTGGCGTGGTGACCTTAATGTTCGTGAGCTTTGCTGCCTTCGCTATATTTTTCAATGTTTCCAAGATGGAAGGTGAATTAGAAAAAAGATTGAACAACTCCCTGGAGCTTGCACGGATCAGTTTGCCGTTACCACTCTGGAATGTTGACCATGATGTTGTAGATGATTTTGTTGCATCTTTATTTCTCGATGAATCAATTGTTTACGCTAAAGTTTTGTGGGGAAATCTCGTCATTACAGAAAAGGAGCATGAAAAATTTCAACAAAAAGATTTCTCATATTTTGAATCTTCCTCAGCATTCATAGCCAAAGCCTCTGACATTATGTACGCGGGACAGAAAGTCGGGACCATACAACTTGTGATGTCGCGTGAGATCATCAAGAAAGAGCTCATTGTAAATATCAGTGTAATTGTTAACTTAACGCTTTTCATCATTGTAGGCATTGCAGTGACCTCTGTTTTTATTTCAAAACGCTACATTTCCCGCCCTTTATTGGAATTGCAAGACTCAGCAACCGCCATTGCTCGGGGAGATTTAGAAGCTTTCATTGATACCAGCAGTACTGATGAGATCGGGAGCCTGGCCAAGGATCTCGATGTCATGCGAGATTCCATCAAACAATTATTTGGAGAGCTGAGCGATAGCAAGGATAAACTGGAGGAGTACAGCCGGACTCTGGAGCAAAAAGTCGAAGTGCGCACCCAGGAACTGGCGCGCTCAGTGGAGGAACTGAAAGCCCTGGGGGAAGTCAGTCAGGCAGTGAGCTCCACCCTGGACCTGCAAAAAGTACTGGCCATGATCGTTGCCCACGCCGCCGAGCTTTCGGGCACGGAGTCAGGGGCGATCTATGAGTTCGACGAGGCAAGCGAGGAATTCCAACTCCGGGCAACACACCGGATGAGCGAGGAACTGATCCAGGCGATTCACAAAGCGAGGGTCAAACTGGGTGTGACAGCAGTGGGGCGGGCAGGGAAGAACCGTGAAGCGGTACAAATCCCTGACATCCTGGAAGAAACGACGTATCCGACCCGGGAAATCATGAAGAAGGAGGGATTCCGAGCCTTGCTCGCAGTCCCTTTGCTTCGCGAAGACAGGCTCATCGGTGGGCTCGTGGTTCGGCGCAGAGCCCCTGGTGAGTTTCAAAAAGAAACGGTTGATCTTCTCCAAACGTTCGCTACCCAGTCGGCCCTGGCAATCCAGAACGCGCGGCTTTTCCGTGAGATCGAGGCAAAGGGACGAGAGCTTGAGATCGCCAGCAAACACAAGTCCGAGTTCCTCGCCAACATGAGCCACGAACTCAGAACCCCCCTCAACGCTATTCTGGGCTTTACCGAGCTGATCCTTGATAACATCTACGGCGAGGTACCAGAAAATATTCAAGAAGTTTTGGAGCGGGTGGAGAAAAATGGTCGCCACCTCCTCGGCCTTATCAATGACGTCCTCGACCTTTCCAAAATAGAGGCGGGACAACTTGTTCTTTCTCTTGACGATTATTCAATGAAGGAGGTCGTCCACACCGTCTGCACTTCAGTTGAATCCCTGGCAGCGGAGAAGAACCTTGAGCTCAAGGTTGCCGTATCTCCAGAGGTCGCTTACGGCAAGGGCGACCACCAGCGCATATCCCAGGTGTTCTTGAATCTTGTGGGCAACGCCATCAAGTTCACCGAGGAGGGAGAAGTCAGGATCGAGGCCACAGCTTCAAACGACAATTTTGTGATCTCCGTCTCTGACACGGGTCCCGGTCTTTCGGAAGCTGATAAAGAGATGATCTTCGAGGAATTCCACCAGGTGGATGGTTCCAGCACCAGGAAAAAGGGCGGAACCGGCCTCGGCCTCTCAATTGCCAAGAGGATTGTGGAAATGCACGGGGGCCGCATCTGGGTGGAATCAACTGAAGGGAAAGGTTCGACTTTCTGGTTCACTCTACCGGTTCGAGTCGAAAGGCAAAAGGAGCAACGATGAGTAAGTTGATTTTGGTAGTGGAAGACCAGGAGGACAACCGGCGTATCATGCGCGACCTCCTCACCAGCGTTGGCTATGAGGTGATCGAAGCGGTAACCGGGGAAGAGGGGGTGGCCACGGCCGAGAGCCGTCGCCCTGACCTGATTCTCATGGACATCCAGCTTCCGGGGCTCGACGGATACGAGGCCACCCGCCAGATCAAGGCCAACCCCGACCTCGAACATATTCCGATCATTGTGGTCACCTCCTACGCCCTGAGCGGCGATGACGTCAAGGCATTTGAAGCCGGCTGTGATGCCTATGTCTCCAAGCCCTTTAGCCCACGTGAGCTTCTGGCAAAGATCCGCGAATATTTACCATAAAGGAAAAACGTGAGAACACCACCACTCATTCTGATCGTGGAAGACAACCCCGAAAGTTTGGATATCCTCCGGGCCCGCCTCACAGCCCACAACTACGAGATCATCACTGCACCCGATGGCGAGGCCGGGTTGACCATGGCAAGAGAGAGACAACCGGATCTGATTCTGCTGGACATTATGATGCCCAAGATGGACGGCATTGAGGTCTGTCGGCGGATCAAAGGGGATCCTTCCCTGCCATTCATGCCGATTATCATGGTGACTGCCAAGGCGGATTCTAAAGACGTGGTGGCCGGTCTCGAGGCAGGTGGCGACGAATATCTGACCAAGCCGGTGGACCATGCAGCGCTGGTTGCCAGGGTCAAGTCAATGTTGCGGATCAAGGCATTACATGACACGGTCCTCGAGCAGTCGGCTCAACTCAAAGTACAACTTGAGACTGCAACCAAAATTCAATCTCTCTTTTGGCCACGAATCCCAGAGCTCAAAGCAGGAGGTCATATATGGGCCATATCTGTTCCTGCAACCTATGTTGGCGGCGATTTGTATGATGTGATTCCTTTGGCAGACGACAGCTTATTAGTCTATGTTGCCGATGTTTCCGATAAGGGCGTTCCCGCTGCTCTGATTATGGCTGCCCTGTCAACCAAAATCCGCAGCGAAGCACAAGTTCAAAGTGAGGTGGGCAAGCTGCTCGAATCCGTAAATAACAGCATGTACAGCTTGACCTCCGAAGAAGGATTTTTCGCCACCATTGCTCTTACCAGGTATTGGCCCGCCAATGGAAAAATGCAGCTCGCCCTCGGAGGCCATTTACCGCCTTTGTTGATCGTTGATGGCGATATTGGAACTTTGCCCCAGTTACAGGGAATGTCATTGGGCATCACGCCGGATGTTCACTACGAGACAAAGGAAATTTCACTCTCTCCTGGAGAGTCAATTCTCTTTTTTACCGATGGAGTGGTGGAAGCAGAGAATGAAAACAAAGAGCTCTTTGGAAATGATCGCTTGACCGCCTATATAAGGAATGCAAAAGGACCGCCGTGGGGCAAGGGAATTTTGGACTCTGTAAGCAAATGGCGGGGGGATTTAAGTTTAAATGACGATTTAACAATTTTGGAGATTTGGCGAGATTGAGCGCGGTGAAACCTTCAGGCTAGTAAGGATGTTTCATGAATTTTCGTGAAACATCCGGGCTAATATTAGTGCATATTTTTTCTTGCACTGCATCTGTTTTTGTTCTCTCCTCTAACCTGCCGTTTCTTAAGTTGAAATTCTGCAATTTTCTTCGATCTGCATAAATTCCCCTGCATCCTATCCTGCCAATTGTCTTCTTGCAAAACCCCATCCCCCCTTCATGTCGACATAAATATCAATAATATTGAACGCTTATATTTTTTGCCTCTTTCTGAATCTTCTGGCATAGCCCTTGCTCTCAGGGTGCGCCACATCACTTTATCGCGAACAAGGAGTTAAAGGGAGAAAGCTCCCACCAGAACCGTGGCCAAATCACTCGTGCTGCATGAAGAATCTGATTGTCGTGAACTGATCAAGAGGGTCCTGCTTGAAAACGGCCACGAAGTGGTTGCTTTTGATGAGGAGGAAGAGGCCCTCGCCTGGACACGCACCAACCCAGTGGACCTGGCCATTGTTAGCCTGGAACCGGGAATGATCCACAACAATGTTTGTCAAGGATTTAAGAAGTTGAGCCACAACCTCAAGATCCTTGTGCTTACCACCTATACCAACAGGGATTTGGCCACGAAGGCTCTTGAACAAGGGGCTGATGACTACCTGTTGAAACCGATTGAGATTAAGACATTTGAGGCCAAGTTGAAATCTATTTTCACTGGAAAACATTAACGAGCTGAGTTTCCATCACAAGACTAGAAAAGGAGGTGAAATCGGTATTTTTGTCAAAAACGCATGAATCGATTCAGCTCACCAAAGGAGGATTATCTAGATGGATAAGAAGAAGTTGATTATCTTTTCATTGTGCCTGGTCGTCTTGGTAGGGGCAGGCTTGCTCCTAACCCAACCAGCTTTTGCGGACAAACTCGCCGAAGCCATTGCCAAGACGCCCACTGGTACAGATACAGGCATGATTAACCAGGATGCGCCCAAAGGTTTCTTGGGTATTCCCGGGGCACCCAGCCCAAACCTCATTCTTGGCTTTTTCTGGGCCATTTGGGTAGGCTGGATTTTTTCCACCGTTGGAGCCTTTGGAGGCATTATGGCCGGTGTCGGTCACATGACCATCTTCGGCCTGGGTGACTATGCCCGAACCTTCAAGAAAACCTCACCCGTGCTCAACAAGCTGATTACTGACAGCATCCGGGTGTCCAACCAATGGTTGGTAGGTTTGAGTGCAGCCATCTCCACCACTAACTATTATCGCATGGGCCGCCTTGTTGCTCCCCTCGGCATTGCTCTCGCTATTGGCGGAGTGGGCGGTTCGTTGTTAATTCCCTGGCTCACCGCCGGCAAAATCAAATTGAGCGCCTACATGGGGTATTTCGGTCTTTGTGTTTTTGTCATCGGTGGCTTTCTGTTCTATGAGACCACCCCCCGAGGACAGTCGAAGAAAAAGCAAGCCAAGGCTGCTGCCCAGGCTTTCGAAAAAAGCGTTAAGGAGAAAAAGGAAGGTAAAGTTCTGGATGAGGCTGCCATGGGAGTCAAAGTTACCAGTTTCAGCCCGACGAGGGTCAAATTTACCTTTTTCGGGGTCGAATTCAGCTTTAATCCCATCTGGCCCATAATTGGCGGCCTTTTTATTGCCGCCCTGGCTTCCTTTCTTGGCATTGGTGGCGGTTTTCTCTACGTTCCCTTTATCACCAGCGTAGTGGGGTTGCCCATGTATCTGGTTGCCGGAACCTCTGCCTTAACCGTTCTGGTGGGTATGATCGTCAGTATCTTCGGCTTTATGGTGCTGAAAGGCGCTGTGGTCCATTGGGGCCTGATCGGGGCGGAGCTGGTGGGAATCTTTGTAGGTTCGATGATTGGACCGAGAACGTCCAAATACATCCCTGATATCTGGCTAAAGCGGCTCTTCGTGGTCTTGGCCATCTATGTGGGGCTACGCTACTTTTCCAAGGGCTTCTTCGGAGCCAGCTGGGTACCGCCTTATTAAAAAGGGGACATTCTCATTGAGTTCTCCTGGAGAAACAAGATGAACAGCATGCACCTCAGAGGGCACAGGGACCGCGCAGACCATACATATCTGTGTCCTCTGTGGTTATATAATCCAGAGGTTTCAGGTGGCAGGAAAAATAAACAGAGATGCTAAACTTGCACTCTGAATAATTATACCTGAACACTGAAATCTTACTCCTGGTGTTTTATTTCTTTTGTATTCTTAATTTTGCACGAGGTTTTAATCCCATGCATTCAATTACAGGTTGGCTGATGGACATTGACGGAATCTTGATCCAGTTGTATCGCTTCACTGGAGTGACATTCCTGGACTACCTTTTGGGTACCTTCATTCTCGCCCTGATCAGCGTTATTCTGGGTGAACTGACCATCTCACTGGCACTCAGATACAACAAAGGTCACGTAGATGCCATCACCGACAACATGGTGAAAATGAATAACCTTTCCATCATGGCACTCAAAACCAGGGACAAGAAAAGCTATAAGGCCTGCAATGATACGGCCAACGACGCTTTTGGAAAATACTTCTTTAGCATGATTGCCTATTCAGCCTCCGCTCTGTGGCCTGCCTTTTTCTCCCTTGCTTGGATGCAGACCCGGTTCAGCCAGGTGGAATTCCCTCTGGTTTATCCTGTGGACATCATTGTGCCAGCCATTGGCTACTTCCCCACCTTCTTGCTCTGTTACATTCTTGCCAGGATTCTCTTCAAGAACCTCAGACCTTATCTGCCTTATTTTAGTGGCGTCCAGAAGCAGCTTGATGCGGCCGATAGAGAAAAATCAGCAAGAATGATGACCTTTTCCGACCTGATGGTGGAAAAAAGCGAAGGAGTCAGGAGCTAGCATAGACAAGCCAGGAGAAAGCATAGGAACAGGGCAAGATTGGATAATGGAGTAGTAGAGTAATGGAGTAATGCAAAAACCTTTGAAAGCTGAGCCCTTGATTCTCAGTATTTTCAAAACTCCAACACTCCAATACTCCAGTACTCCAAAACCGCTGGATATATTTACCGGCAAAGCCGTTGCGATTTGACCTGGCCCTGAGGACTACGTTTTCTAGGACTCAATATTGGCTGTGGTGATCCAGTGGAAATATTCCTGGACAAATCTTCCTGCCACTGTGCTGGCCAGGGTAAAGGTGGGGCCAGTGTCGTTGGGGAAAATTGATGTCAAAGCATGCAAGACGTTTCTTGAAAGTCTTTGCAGCGATTGCTGAACCTCAGTCAAATCTGCTTCAGGCTTAGATAGCTTGCTTTTCTCGGCAACATCTCCGTAATTCTCCAGGTTGACTTCAGCCGAGATGGCAAGGCCATGCATCCTGCAGACGATGGGTCTGGCGCCGTAGAGAAGACACTTCGCCTCAAGGTTGAGAGGGCATCTGATCTTCTCTTGTTTATACAGCATCTGAAGCCGTTTCTCGTCACTTTGCCGGTTCTGCTGTTCGAGCCGTCTTCGGAGATCGTGCACCCTTTTCGTTACCTCCAGAGCCCGATCTATGGCGGCTTTCCTTTCTGCGGTTTTTAGCGTCTTGTTCATTATGTGGCTCAAATAGGCAGCCTCCACCAGCTGCAGCTCCACCAAGCGGAAGCAGCAGGCCTCTGTCTCCAAGCCACAGCTCAGAAGCGAACCGTCCTGGGCGGCTGCCTTTTTGAAGGCAGCGTCTACCTGTTCCAGCAGCATTTCGTAGTCTTGAAAAAACGGTTTGAGATCTACGGTTCGCTTGGTCTCCAGAGAGGGCACCCGAAAAGTCAGGTCACCGGAATCTTTCTTGTATCTCCTCAGCAGTCTCCATTGGGGAAAACTCGTGAAACCAGCCCTGGTCTTCTCTACCTTTTTTCTGGCCAATTTCATGCCGAAGCCTTTTCGCAAGAGATATGCGGTTACAAAGGTTCCTGTTCTTCCTATTCCTTGACGGCAGTGGACTAAAACCTTCTTACCCAGATAGATTGCTTCATCCAGCCAATCGAGGGCTTTTTCCAAGTCCGGTATAGTCGGCGCTTCATCATCGCCAGTGGGCAGGTAGTAAACCTCAAATCCTTGATCTGATTCTATCGTATGGAGGTCGCAGAACTCTCCGCAAAGGTTAACGATGGCATCGACACCCTGACTGCGTATGGAGTCCAACTCTTGGTAGGACATGGGCGCGTGGCCCACCGCCAGGTATTCGGTAATCCAATGAAGTCTATAGGCTGTCATTTTGACTCTATCTTTTCCCTATGGGCGAGAGATTGTAGTCTCCGCTCAAAAACCTGTTGACTGCTATCTCAACGTCCTGCTCATCTTTGAAGACCAAATCCAATAGTCGGGTACAACCAAGAAGGATCCCGACTTTCTCCAGCTTCGCCTCTATGGCCGACCTATCATCTCTCATGAACTGAGCCTCGATAAGATCCCTCTTCATCTTTGTTTTGAAGCCAATGTGTGACAGAATCTCGCCCAAGAATTTAACCCGGAGTGACCTGGAGTGGAATCCCCCACCTCCTCCAGCGAATCTGAGCATGATGTAGTTGTTATCATACTCGTCGCCACACAAGGTGTCCAAGACCACGAAATGATAACCAAAATGAATGTTCAAGTTAAGATAGTCGGAGGATAGGATAGCATAACTACCCAAACTGTCCAAAGGGACAATACCAGCACTTATCCGGTCGAACTCCTCCCAGTCGAAGTGTTTGACCTCGGGGTCCCAGTAGAGGTCTGGGTGACCGAGGCCCTCCCACAGGGCCCGAAAAGGCGCACTGACAACTTCCTCTATTGCTACCGCTCTCTTGGCCCCAGACTCCGGCCGCAGACCTTCTCCAACGTCAAGCAAATGAACGGTTATGGGAATTTCTGAAATCAGCTTTTTTACGCCCTTTCTTCCTCCCCTCCTCCGCGCCCCGTGAGAGAACATTTCGTAGACGCTCTTTTCATGGGCAAATCTCAAAATATCGTGCAAGGTCTTGCAGCCCTCCGGGACAAAGGATTCTGCCATGGGATCAACGAGATTGAGGGGAGAAACGTAGGCGAGAACGTCTTGCATTGTCTTCATAAAGGGACTGTCAACGATTAAGGATCTGGCGGCACAAGCACTTTCCAGGAGCTGCTGCACAACACCTTCATAAACCACCTTGGCATCTGCATACAACGTGACTCTGTCTCCAGAAGTGAGGACTCTGGTGGCATGACCTGTATTGACCAGAGCGGGAATTCCAAACTCTCGGGCCACCGAGGCAAAGTGCCCTGCCGGACTACCCACATCAGTTATAACAGCAGCGGTTTTTCCAACCACTTCCACCAAATCGGGCGACGGCACCTTGGTCACAACAATCGCTCCCCCAGGGATAGTTTCTAGATCGCTCGATTTTTCTAGTTTGTAAACCTTACCACTAGCAATGCCGCCGCAAGCCTTATTGCCTCCTGAGAGCAATACCCGGTTGTCCACCTCCACCTTGCTACAATCAACCATCTCCAGTTCAGTCTCTTCGATGTGAAGTGGTCTGGACTGAAGAATGAAAAGCTTTCCCTGGTTGTCCAAGCACCATTCGATGTCTTGAGGCACCCCGTAGAAATCCTCTAGCTTTATTGCCCAAGTGACCAAATTGCGTGCAGAATCGTCATTGAGGGCTAGGTTTGCCGGCAGATCATCCACCCCGGAAACCATCAAAATACCTCCTGTACTTGCACATATGGCTTTGACAGGTTGAGATGTTTCTTTGTCGCGCTCGAGTTCATAGGGTGGTTCCTTCTTTACCTTGATGACGCTGGGGGTAACACTGCCGTCGACGAGCAACTTGCCCAGACCCCACGTGCAGTGGATCAACAATGTATCATCCTCAGGCTCTTCCGGATCCACTGTGTAGACCACCCCGCTCGCCCCGGCATCAATCATTTCCAAGACCATTACCGCCATGGGAGTCTCTCGGTCCGACAGCCCGTAGTTAATCCGATAGTTTAGGGCCCGAGGCGAATACTTGCTGGCGATTACTGCTTTATAGGAGTCAACGACTTTATCCGGTTCCACGTTAAGCACCGACTCGTACTGGCCGGCGAAAGAGGCAACGCTGTCCTCGCCCACAGCACTGCTACGGACTGACAGCCCAAGTCTTCCTTTCTGGTCCTTTCTGATTTCTTCGAGGGCAGCGGTGATCTCCTCTTCTATTGCCGTGGGGATCTGACCTGAAAGTATTCCTTCCACCAAAACCTTGGATGTTTTCTCCAATGATCTAGCAGAATTGATGTCCAATCGGGCCAGTTCACCATCAATTCTCTCGCGCAGATTGTTTGTCTCTAGGAAATAATTGTAGGAGTTAGCGGTAATGACAAAGCCACTGGGCACGGGAAGGCCCAGATTTTTTCGGTTTGTGCCCAAGGTAGCAGCTTTACCGCCGACCAACTGGTGAGAGTCAGAGTCTAATTGATCGAATTTCAATACGAAAGGTGGAGAGTATGAGGGCAAATCAGAAGGCAAGATTTGCTTTATCTTAGTGTCTATTCTACGGAAGTAATCGTCAAGTCGTGGATAGCAAGTTGGGCATATTTCGCTGAGTGACTCGACTACCTGCGCTACAGACGAAGACAGCTGCTTGAGCTTGTATTCTATGACAGTAAAATCAACCTTACGCTGATCGTAATAGATTTGTTCAATTTCGGCGATGAGCTCATGGCTCTTCTTGTCGTACTCCAACAAATTCCTGAAAGCCTCATATTTCTCCTTGGTCAGAAGGTTGGGATCAAAAATTTTATGAATCCAGTATTTAAACAAATTGCTCACGTACATGGGTTGATAAATCCATTATTGCAGCCCGGCCTTTTCTCGGTTCACTCTCCCCCTGAACCTAAGATATTCTCTACCTTTTCTTCGAGTTCATCAATGTCGACGGGTTTGACCATATATTCACTCACCCCCAACTCAAAGGCTTTCTGGGCCGTCTCCAAAGTGGGGTAACCGGTCAACAATATGGCTCGGATGTGCGGGACAATCTTTTTTAGTTCCTCAAGCACCTGAACCCCGAGTATTTTCTTGAGTCGAATGTCTATAATGGCTAGATCTACGCTATTGGCTCTGGCGTGTGCTATCGCTTCTTCCTCTTCGGTAAAGCCAAAAACTTGATGCCCCCTCTCATGGAGAATCCTCCGGAGCAGCATCACTGCATCCACTTCGTCATCCAGTACCAGTATACGGGCCATGCTCTCGTCCCCTTATTATTGTAACGTGGCCATAGATTTCAGAAAAGACGTATCGGATCGAGCGGCTTCTGCTGAGAGGCCAGGGTAATGTTGAGTCGCTCCCGCATGTGGTGAGTGAGGAGGCCGGAGAAGGTCTTCGAGACCATTGCTTCGGAATTGTTGGTCTCGCTCATGTGGGCCAGGACTACCTGTTTGAGATTTTCGCTGAAAACCCGGCTGAGAACATCCACCGACTGTTCATTGGAAAGATGTCCAATGCGGCTCTTGATCCGTTGTTTCACCGGCCAGGGATAGGGGCCGTTCTTCAACATTTCCATGTCATGGTTTGCCTCCAGAATCAGTACGGAGCAGTGCTCAAGATGTCGATACACCAGTGTGGTAGCCGCGCCCAGGTCGGTGCAAACCCCTATTTTCAGCGAGCCATTCGCCAGGGTGAACCCTACTGGGTCGACGCCATCGTGTGAGATAGCGAAAGGATGAATGGTAAGGTCTTCAATACTGAAGCTCCGCCCGGTGATAAACTCTTCCTTCTGATCCAGCCGCCCCACCGAACCCGGTAGGTGGAAATAGGTTTGCTTGTTGAGGTAGACCGGTATGTCATATCGCCGTGACAGGGTGCCCACGCCGCGAACATGATCGAGGTGTTCATGGGTCAGCACGATACCATTCAGCTCTTTGGGGTTGGCACCAATGCTGAGCAGCCTCCGCTCTATCTCCCGAGCACTCAAACCACCATCAACCAGCAGACGCACCCTCTCCGTGGCAACATAGGTGCTGTTACCTCTGGAGCCACTTCCTAGCACCGAAAGTGTTATGCTCACGTTATCCCCTGATCATTGGCTGCTCACAATTCGAGCGCGAGTCAAAATCCGAATATCGAAATCCGAAATTGGTCCTCCGGACTCCCCACCCTGCGGGCGGGTCCCCAGTTTCGAAACAAATTCGAATTACCAAAATCCCAATAACCGAAACACATGACAATTCTATTCAAGTAGTCACGTTTTGAACATTTGAGAATTAGAATTTCGGATTTGTTTCGTGCTTCGTGCTTCGGATTTGGAATTTACGCTAGGCTCGGCGAGAAGCCGAGTCTAGCGGCCTGTATGTCCAAACCCACCTTCGTTCCGGTCGGTCTCGTTTAGGTCTTCTCTCAGGTCCCACTGGGCCCTGTACACTCGGCTGATAATCATCTGGCCAATTCTATCACCCCGGTGAATGCTGAATGGCTTCTTTCCCAAGTTGATAAGTGCCACCTTAATTTCCCCCCGGTAATCGCTATCAATGGTTCCGGGTGCATTGATCACTGCCAGACCGTACCGTATTGCCAATCCACTTCGGGCCCGTATCTGTCCCTCAAAGCCTTCAGGAATGGCCACAGCTAAACCGGTTGGGACCAAGGCGGCCTCTTGAGGTTGGATGGTCACCTCTGCATCGACTGCAGCAAAAAGATCCATGCCGGCTGCCCGATCACTCATATATTGAGGGAGTGGCAGATCTGCATCGAGCTCCCCCCGCACGCGGCGGATGGGGATGGAGAGGAGGCCATTCTGGGGATCTTTGTTCGAGTTTTCTGAATCACTCATGGAAATTTTGGAAGGTGTCAGGTGTCAGGTGTCAGTAAGAAGAAATAGAGAGTCCATTAGTTAGTAGCCAGTAGCCGTTAGAACTGAGCACGGGACTTGGAGCAAGGAGTCAGAAGTCAGAATCCAGAATTCAGGAGAAAAGCAACCAAAATAGAATTCCTTTCAATTTCTGGCATTTTCGCCGCGTCTCCGTTTCGCCGTTTCACCTCGTCGCCCTGAAGTGCCTAGTTGCAACGCCTGTTTGCTGCCAGCTAACACAGCTTTTGTGCCCTGTGCCCTGTGCCTTGTGCCTTTCTCCTCTGACACCTGAAACCTGACACCTCAGTCGCTGTAGTTTCAGATCCTTCTGAGAGACGCTCAGAGTGTTGGGGGCTATGATCAGATTTTCATCAGAAGTCTAAGTAGGTTTGGTCTACATCGAGCCCATTCACCTGTCCCAGAAGTACCAGGGACATGACCTCTGGCTGAAAAATCTGTTGAGCTAGGGCCTGAACATCCTCCACCGTAACCTGCTCAAGACCAGCCTCTATTTCCTCATAGGGCACAAAACGGTCAAAGATGATTTCGTTCTTGGCCAGACGGCTCATGCGATTGTCGGTATTTTCAGCGGCCAGGTAAATTCCGCCTTTGATATGCTCTTTGGCAGCACGAAGCTCAGTGGCGCTAATGGGCTCGCGTTTGAAGCGGGTGAGTTCTTGGCGAATCAACTCCAGGGTTTCCTTGATGTTGTCGGGTCGCACTGCACCGTAGACTCCCATCAGGCCTGCATCGGTGTGAGAAGAGACAAATGAATAAATGGAGTATGCCAAGCCGCGGCGTTCTCGCACCTCCTGAAAAAGACGAGAACTCATACTCCCGCCGAGGATGACATTGAGGATACTGCAACAGTATCGCTCTTTTTCAAGCAGAGAGGTCCCTTGCGTGCCAAGGCAAAGATGGATCTGTTCAATATCTCTGTGATAGAGGTCAACGCGAGAATTAGCCCTGGGCGGTGTACGGTGAAAATTATGCCCGTGTCTTTCAATACTGCTAAAAGCCGGCCCCACCAACTCAAGGAATTCTTGGTGATCCACATTGCCGGCAGCAGTCAAGACAATCCGATCCGGATGGTAGCCACGGCTCAAGTATCCCAGAATCATCTCACGAGTAAAACTCTGTACTGTTCGGACGTTACCGAATATTGGACGCCCTAAGGGATTTCCGTCCCAGAAGTTCTGATTAAACAGTATGTGAACATACTCATCAGGTGTATCCTCCACCATATTGATTTCTTGGAGGATCACCTCACGTTCGCGATCCACTTCAATTTGATCAAATACAGATTGCAGAAAAATATCGGAGAGTATCTCTACGACAAGGGGTAGATGGGTGTCGAGAACCTTGGCATGAAAACAGGTATTTTCTTTACTGGTAAAAGCATTGGACATCCCACCCACAGCATCAAGCTGCTTGGCAATCTCCAGGGCACTTCTCTTCTGGGTGCCTTTGAAGAGCATGTGCTCGATGAAATGGGTCAGACCGCTCTCGTCTTCCTGTTCGTCTCTTGAACCCACATTCAGCCAGATACCCATTGACACTGAGTGGAGGTGGGGAATCCGCTCAGTCACAACTCGCATACCATTGTCCAGAACCGTTTTATTATACAAGCGCCAGTACCTCTCGCTGATAATGTCCGTTGTCGTATACGCAAAGCGCGAAGCGCAGAGCGCAGAGCGCAGAGCGTTTGGGTAAATAGTAATCGGCGAATGCTAAACCAATTTGGCCATACTTTTATAACTTTATACAGTTAATCCTTTTAACTTTTTCAACCTTTTTTCGCTATGCGCTTGGCGCTCTGCGCTTTGCGGCTCACGCAGTGAGCTTTAATTCCGAGCCTTGCTAATAGACTCACCCAAGGCAGCTTTGCGGCTGAGACGGATACGTCCATCTCGGTCGATCTCCAACACCTTGACCAGGACCTCGTCTCCTTCATTGAGTATGTCTCTTACCTTCTGAACTCGTTGATGATCCAGTTGCGAAATGTGAACCAGACCATCTGTGCCAGGAAGTATCTCAACAAAAGCCCCGAAGTCAGTAATTTTCCGCACCTTGCCCAAGTAAAGACTGCCAACTTCAGCCTCAGCTGTAAGTTTTTCAATCATCTCTATCGCCATGTTACAGCCGGCAAGGTCAGGGCTCATGATGGTCACTTTGCCATCGTCTTCCACATCTATCTTAGTGTTGGTCTCGGCAATAATCTGGCGGATGACTTTGCCGCCAGGGCCGATGATGTCACGGATTTTGTCGGGATGTATTTCAATGGTCAAGACTCGCGGTGCAAAAGGTGAAAGCTCTTTCCGCGGCTCTGCAAGAGCCTTGTTCATCTCCTCCAGAATGTACAGTCGACCTTCCCTGGCTTGAAAGAGGGCTTGGCGCATGACATCCCGCGACACACCAGCCACTTTGATGTCCATTTGCAGAGCTACAACACCATCGGCACTACCGGTCACCTTGAAGTCCATATCTCCCAGGTAATCTTCGTCACCTAGGATATCGCTGAGGATGGCTGCCTCATCACCCTCCACAATCAGCCCCATGGCAATCCCGGCCACAGCCTTCTCCAACGGTACCCCTGCATCCATCAAAGCAAGAGAGCTGGCGCACACCGAGGCCATGGAAGAGGAGCCATTGGATTCCAACACCTCCGCTACCACCCTCACCGTGTAGGGAAAACCATCGTGCGATGGCATCACCGTTTTCATGGTTCGCTCTGCCAGAGCTCCGTGTCCAATTTCTCGTCTGCTGGGCCCGCGGAGGAACCTCGCCTCCCCGACACAGTACGGCGGGAAATTGTAGTGGAGCATAAAGTTCTTGAATTCATCACCCGCCAGGGCTTCAATCTTCTGCTCATCTGACGAGGAACCCAAGGTTACTACCGAAAGTACCTGAGTCTCACCGCGAGTAAAGAGCCCGGAGCCATGGGTACGCGGCAATATGCCCACCTGGCTATCAATGGACCGGACGTCGGTGGTAGCCCTGCCATCAATTCTCGTTTTTTGGCTGATAATCATGTTGCGTACGTATTTTTTTTCGAGATTATCAATAATCTCCCGGACTTCTGACTCCCGCTCCGCAAAATCCGGCCCGAGTTCTTCCATCACTTCCTGAACCATGGCCCTCCGCTTGTTATAGCGCTCTTCTTTGACGGCAATCTTGTTGGCCTCCTCGATTCGCTTCTGTGACAGCTCAGCCACCCGAGTCGCCAGAGACTCATCCTCTGCCGGAGGCTCAAAGGATTTCTTGGTCTTGCCACAGCGGGCCTTGAGTTCTTCCTGCATCTCTAAGATGGGCTGAATCGCATCATGCGCAAAGAAGAGCGCCTCCAACAGGTCATCCTCACTTACAAATGCGGCGCTCCCTTCGACCATGACAATGCCCTTATGGTTGCCGGCCACCACCAGATTGAGGTCGCTCTCCTCTAACTGAGCCGCAGGAGGGTTGATAGCCAGTTCACCATTGGACCGGCCGACCCGAACAGCCCCAATTGGTCCTTGAAAAGGAATGTCGGAAATTTCCAGGGCCGCGGAAGCGCCCACAATTGCCACTGTGTCCGGATCGATGTCGGGATCAGCGGAAAGCACCGTGGCAATCACCTGAAGTTCTTTGCGGTATTTCTTGGGAAAAAGCGGCCGAATTGGACGGTCGATAAGGCGTGATGTTAGGGTTTCTCTTTCGCTGGGTCGACCGATTTCACGCCGGAAAAACCCCCCGGGAATGCGACCCACCGCGAAACCCTTTTCCATGTAATCCACACTGAGTGGTAAAAAATCAATACCTTCCCGGGTCTTTTCATCACTGACTGCAGTCACAAGTATCACGGTGTCACCGTAACTGACCATTACCGCACCACTGGCCTGTTTGGCCATCTGCCCGGTTTCCAGTCTCAATGTTCGGCCACCCAAATCAATCTCAACAACTTCTTTCATAATATTACTTCCTTTACTGCTCCAACCCTATCAAGCAGAGAGAGCAAGAGCTGCTTGTTCTCGAGCCAATGCCAGATTGGCAGGCTCGTTTCCAGCCTTGGCAAGGCCAAGGCAAATGTCTGAAATGTACCCAGACTGTGCCTGGGTTCCATGCTTCAATACTTTTTCGGTGGACTGCCGTACAAACCATACGCAGACCCCCACAAACGGTCTCCACCAAACCTCTTTAACGGCGAAGCCCTAATCGTTTTATAACCTCTCGGTACCTATCCACATCTTTTCTCTTAAGATAATCTAAGAGTCGGCGGCGTTGTCCCACTAGTTTCAGCAGGCCCCGCCGGGAATGATGGTCTTTCTTGTGAGTCTTGAAATGTTCAGTGAGATAGCTGATACGTTCACTGAGCAACGCTATCTGCACTTCTGGAGAACCGGTATCGGTCTCATGTGTCTTGAAATCCTCAATTACTTCCTTTTTCCTTTCAGCATTTAGTGCCACCGTTAAAACCTCCTCGTGCTTCTACCTTGACCATTATTGTTTTCACAGAAAAGTGAATATACTTCCAAAAACCCTCGGCTTTCTTTAGGCAACCGAACCAAAAACCCTCAAAGTCTTGAATGTGACTCCCTCTTCTTGCCCGTCATTCGCAACCTTGGCCGTTTTAGAAACCATTGCCACCAGGTTATTATCCGAATCCAAAACCTTATACGTACCTGCAGGCCAACCGAGGCTGGGCCCAGGGTCAAGAGACTGGCTCGAATCCAGTGTGGAACCTTGGCGTATTCTCTTGGCATCTAGGTGCGAGACTCGCAGCTCGGGATAACAATCGAGCGCCTGAACTGAGGTGATCAGCACCTGGTGCAACGCATTCCTCGCCAACCTTTCTTCAAGTTGTTCCAGAGTTACCGCTTGTCTCAGGGTAAATTCACCACTTGCCAACCGTCGCAACTGGCTCACGTGCCCATTACAGTTCAGGTGGCGAGCCAGATCTACCCCCAGGCTCCGCACATAGGTGCCTCTTGAGCAGGTGACCTCAAAGGTTGCCTCCGGCCAACGTAACTCGCATAAGGACAGGTCCTTGATCTTCACTTTGCGCTTGGGTGGAGTTACCTCGACTCCACGACGCGCCAGTTGGTAGAGCCGTTGTCCTTTGACCCGCACCGCTGAATAGTGTGGTACCGTCTGCTCAATTTCGCCGACAAAGGCTTCACAGGCCGCCCTAACCTCCCTCTCCTCTAACGACTTACAGGGCTGCCGAGCCACCACCTTACCGGTGCTGTCTTGAGTATCCGTTTCAACGCCAAAGAAAACATCAAAAACATATTTCTTTTCATGGTCTGCAAGAAACGGAGCAATCTTGGTGGCGCTGTTAATCAGAAGGACCAGCACCCCAGTGGCGAAGGGATCCAAAGTGCCACTGTGCCCCACCTTGGCAGCTCCCAGCCTCCTCTTCACCTTTTGGACCACATCATGCGAGGTAAAACCTGCCGGTTTATCAACAACTAAAACCCCATCGCCAGTGAATGTGGCCTGATTTTTGAGTCCGCTCGTTGTCTGCATCTTCGCGTTCGTGCTCACTGTAGAACTCCGGGAGCAAAGGGAACGGCTCAAGGCTTGAGGCACAGGGCACAAGGCAAAAACAATAAAAGAAAACGCATTTTCTCCTTATGCCTTGCGCCTTACGCCTTACGCCTCATGCCTTACCTCTCGGACCGGCAAACCCATTCAACGCTCACTTGGCCCTAGGTATTAGGTTTTCCCTGCTCAATATATTCCTCTGCCGCTGTCAGAATCTTTTCCTTAACCTCTGACAGCGATCCTCTCAGACGACATGCTGCCGCATTATGATGCCCACCACCGCCGTGAATCCGGGCAAACTCAGCAACGTTCAGGCCGCCACGAGATCGCAAACTAACATTGATCTCGTCCCCATCCATCTCCCGAAAGAAAATAGCTATCTCAGCGGTACTAATGGCCCGAGGATAATTAACAAACCCATCGGTATCAATGAGACTGGTCCCTGTCTCCTCTAACATCCGCCGACTCACTTGCATGGCCGCCACACGTCCGTTCTTTCTTAACGTTAGCGTGTTGAGGCTGAGACTTAACAGCTCGATACGCTCTGGGCTCATACTGTCATAAATCTCGCCGGCCACCTTTTCCGGCAACACTCCGAGCTCAACCATTTCTGCGGCTATGGCCAGTGCCTTTGGCGTGGTGTTGGCAAAACGAAAAGACCCTGTATCGGTCAAAATGGCAGTATAGATGTTCTCTGCTGCCTCTGGGGTCAACGACACAGGAATGGCCTGGAAGATTTCATAAAGAATCTCGGCAGTGCTGCTGCACTCTGGCCTGACCAGGTTTATCTGGCCAAAATCATCACTGGAACTATGATGGTCAATATGGATGATTTTTCCGACGTGCTGGAGAACCTCGGCAGCGCTGCCAATCCTGTCAAGCTCACCACAATCAAGCACCACTGCCACTTCAAAGTGGTCGGGGCCCGATATCTCTCTGACAATTCGGTCCGCATAAGGAAGGAATCGTAAGAATAAGGGTACCTCATCCTGGCAGTAAGCCACCACCTGCTTATCCATTCCTTCAAGTACCAGGGCGAGGGCCCCCAGGGAGCCGATAGCGTCACCGTCTGGATTTACGTGAGTGGCCACCAGGAAGCGTTCGTTGTTCTTGAGCTCTCGTGCAATTGTCGCAATCATTCCTGACCAGGTTCCTTGAGCTCACTGAGCAGCTGATCAATGTGAGATCCGTGTTCCAGAGAAGCATCGAAGTGAAATGCAATATCCGGGATGCGTCGAAGGTGGAGCCGTTTACCCAGTTCACGCTTGACAAAACCTCTTGCGCTCTCTAGGCCCCCAGCTACCTCATGCTTTTTCTCGTCATCGCCTAGTAGGCTGTAATATACCTTGGCATTCCGAAGATCAGGTGAAACGTCAACTTTGGTCAAGGTGATTTCAGCTAGGCGAGGGTCTTTCACCCTCCGCACGAGCACTTCGGCAAGCTCCTTCAATATGAGATCAGCAACTCGATCTGCCCTTTTGTGTTCCATAAGTGTCCGTTGCTTGTTGTCCGTTGTCCGTTGCAGCTCACTGCGTTCGCTTTCAAATAGCGAAGGAAGCGGATCGCATAGCGTTTTTCCTATAGTATCTTCTTCACACCCTATGCTCTATGCCCTATGCCCTATGCCGTTTCCACAACGGACCACTGACAACTGACAACGGACCTAGTTAAAAGTGTATTAATTCCCTCTGGACATCCACAATCTCGGCCAACTGCATGTCTTCAACGAAATTAATGGCTTTGTCCAGTTTTGAGTCAATGTAACTTCCTTGATTACCAACTGCCACCAGAGCCACCTCACCAGCCTGCCATAGATCTTGGGCGTCAGTCTCGGCCACTGCCAGATTGAAACGCTGGCGTAGCCGCTCGCAAATGCTCTTTATCACCTTACGTTTGCCTTTGAGGGATTGATTGCCGTGCAAACGCAAGCTTAGCTTTGCTACCCCTACCACCATCGCCATGAGCCAAGCTTTTCCTACTCAGACTTGTTGCCACCAGGTTCTAGCACAGGTCTGATCTCTTCGATTGTGTATGTCTCCAGGATGTCTCCGATCTTGACATCATTGAAATTCTCAATGATTATGCCGCAATCCTGACCTGCTTTGACCTCTTTAACCTCATCTTTGTAGCGCCTGAGCGAACCGATTTTGCTATCGTTGATCACCACGTCGTCACGCAGCACCCTGATGTTGGCCCCTCGCTCCACCCGGCCTTCATTGACCATGCTGCCAGCAACAGTCCCTACCCGGGAAATACGGAACGTCTTGAGTACCTCGGCACGACCCATGAAGTGCTCTTTGTATATGGGCTCTAGCATTCCCTCCATGGCATCCTTTACTTCAGCTACCAGTTGATAGATGACGTCATAGAAGCGCAGGTCGACTTGCTCAGCTTCTGCCGACTCTTGTGCTTTCTGCGAAGCCCTGACGCTAAAGCCAATGGTTATGGCATCAGAAGCGGAAGCCAGCATCACATCTGTCTCCGTAACACCTCCCGCTGCACTATGAATGATGTTGACCTTGATCTCATCGGTGCTCAAATTGTTCAAGGAGTCAGTAATTGCCTCCAGGGAACCCTGAACGTCAGCTTTGAGCACCACCTTGAGCTCTTTGGTTTCACCTTCTTTGATGCGCTCAAAGAGGTTGTCCAAGGTTACTTTCGTGGCTCGAGAAAGCTCTGCCTCACGTGACTTCAACTGCCGGTGCGCTGCCACCTGTTTTGCCTCTTTCTCGTCGTTCACCACCACCAGTTCATCACCAGCCTGCGGCACCCCTGATATTCCGTGCACTTCCACAGGCATGGACGGCGGTGCCTCCGTCACTTTGCGGCCGCGATCATCCAGCATGGCTCGCACCCTGCCATAAAAAGTGCCACAGACGAAAGGATCTCCGACTTTTAGGGTTCCCTCTTGCACCAAGACAGTGGCTAACGGTCCCTTACCTCGATCCAATCGAGCCTCGACCACCCTCCCTCTGGACTTTTTGTCGGGATTGGCCTTCAGTTCCATGAGTTCAGCCTGGAGCAGGATGAGCTCAAGCAATTCATCCAGCCCTGTCTTCTGCTTGGCTGACACTTCAACCATGGTTATATCGCCGCCCCACTCTTCTGGATTCAGGCCTCTCTCGGCCAACTCACGTTTCACCCTGTCGGGGTCGGCATTTTCTTTATCTATCTTGTTTACGGCCACCAGGATCGGAATATCAGCCGCCTGAGCATGGTTGATTGCCTCAACCGTCTGTTGCATCACTCCATCATCGGCCGCCACCACCAGAACCACCAGGTCGGTCACCCTGGCGCCGCGAGCCCTCATTGCTGTAAAAGCCTCATGGCCCGGGGTATCCAGGAAGACCACTTGGCCTCCATCCAGTTTCACGTTGTAGGCACCTATATGCTGGGTGATGCCTCCTGCCTCTCCCTCTGTAACCTTGGTCTGGCGGACAGCGTCAAGCAGTGAAGTCTTGCCATGATCAACGTGTCCCATAATGGTTACCACCGGAGGCCGAGGCTTGAGGTCT